>JAAYBQ010000172.1 GCA_012730035.1 Spirochaetota bacterium | reverse complement strand
GGCTGCTGCCTGTGCCTTCGGGCAGATACCTTGGCGGCAGGATCATCTACAGGGGCACGGATCTTCTGAAACTTGAAAGCAACGATATGCGTGGAATAAGGGGTAACCGGATATCTATGATATTCCAGGAACCAATGACTGCACTTAATCCGGTCAAAACAGCCGGCAAACAGGTTGCCGAAGTTTTTTATCTGCACAAGCCCGGCATGTCCCGCAAAGAGGTTGAATCTGAGGTGATAAACCTGTTCATCAGGGTGGGGATTTCTGAACCGCAGCAGAGATTCTGTGAATACCCGCACCAGCTTTCAGGCGGAATGAGGCAGCGTGTAATGATAGCAATGGCCCTTGCCTGCAAGCCTGACATACTCATTGCAGATGAGCCGACAACCGCGCTTGATGTGACCATACAGGCCCAGATACTTGATCTTATAAAATCTCTGCAGGCCGAAACCGGTATGTCTGTAATATTCATAACTCATGATCTTGGAGTAATAGCTTCGATGTGCGATGAGGTTGTTGTCATGTATGCAGGCAGAATCACTGAAAAGGGTGACGTTTTATCAATCTTCAGGTCCCCGGGGCATCCTTACACCCGTGGACTTCTTGAATCAATACCCAGGTTCGGACTTGAGAGAAAATCACGTCTTGTTTCAATAGATGGCATGGTGCCAGGCATTTCGGAGTATCCTGCCGCATGCAGGTTTGCAAACAGGTGCAGGCATGCGTTTGATCCCTGTACCGTGACTAATCCGCCTGAAGTGTATGCGGCGCCGGGACATAGTTTAAGCTGTCATCTTTATGGTAAGGGACATGTCTGAGAAAATACTTGAAGTGCAATCTCTAAAAATGCATTTTCCCGTCAAAGGCGGTGTCGTGCGCAAGGTCCGCGGGTATGTGTATGCCCTGGACGGTGTTTCTTTTTCAATGAGTCCCGGAGAGACCCTGGGAATCGTCGGTGAATCTGGATGCGGAAAGACAACTCTTGGAAGAACTATTATCAGCCTGTATAGACCAACGGATGGGACTGTTACTTTTCGTAATCGTATAATTTCTGACATGAGACAAAAGGATCTGTTGCCGTTGCGCAGAAATTTCCAGATGATATTCCAGGATCCCTATGATTCGCTTAATTCCAGGCACACTGTACGTTATATACTCGAGGAACCATTTATTATACATGGCACAGGCGACCGGAAAGAGCGCGAGAAAAGTATCCGTTCTCTGCTTGATATGGTCGGATTACCTTCAGGCAGCCTGAACCGGTACCCGCATGAGTTTTCAGGCGGCCAGCGACAGAGAATAGGTATTGCCCGGGCTATTGCTCTCAGGCCTGAACTTGTAATATGCGATGAACCAGTCTCAGCTCTTGACGTTTCAATACAGTCCCAGATTCTTAACCTGCTTATGGATCTGCAGAATGAGCTGAATCTTACCTATCTTTTCATTTCACATGATCTTACAGTGGTTCATCACGTATCTGACCGGGTCGCGGTCATGTACCTCGGGCGTATTGTTGAACTTGCCGATGCCGATACTATATACAAGTCACCTGCACATCCTTACACACAGGCCCTTATTTCGGCCATACCTGAGCCTGACCCTTTGTCAGAAAGGGAGAGAATAGTTCTACAGGGGACTGTACCTTCTCCGGTAAACAGGCCTGCCGGGTGTTTTTTTCATCCCAGGTGTCCCAGGGCTGAAAAAATCTGCCGAGAAATATACCCTGAAGCTGCAAATTGCACCAAGGGCAATATTGAACATTATGCTGTCTGTCACTTCGCAAAGGAGGAAAACCGTTGATGAAGCGATTAATTGTTATCCATGTTTTTGCTGTATTGCTTTTAGCCTGTTCTTCATGCACAATCTTTCAGAGGGGTACGGGTTACATAAGCGATTATATTCCAAGGGATTCCGATGTCCCCGGATGGAACAGGCAATCCACGCCATCAACTGCTGATGGTGAGTCAATTGGATCGTACCGTAATGATTACACAGGGCTCGGTATTGATTCAATTGCATGGTGTTCATTTACGAGTTTTGAAGATCGGGATCGCTTCATTGAGGTTGAAGTAATACGGTTTAAAAACATAACTGATGCTTACAGTTTTTATTCCGATTCTGCAGGATTTTCAGAATCCGGAACATGTCCTGATGATGAGTTTTATAATGATACAAAAGCAGTTATCAGGGCAGGAGAATACATTGTTCATGTTAAAACCAGTTCGCAGCATCTTGAAAATTCCGCAGATCTGAAAAGTTTTTCTTCGATTTCGCGCAACTATATTGGCGACAGATATTCACCAGAAAGTCTACCCGCGTTACAGGGGGT
>JAAYBQ010000171.1 GCA_012730035.1 Spirochaetota bacterium | reverse complement strand
TTTTTTTCATGTTTATTCCAAGGTTGTAGGCAAGCTTTGCCAGCCAGAACCTGAAAGGTGCGATCTCCCTGTATGAATGTATCCTGTCATAAGCCCTTAAAAAAACCTCCTGCGTAAAATCAGCTGAATCATCATGGTTATAAAAAAACCTCATGCCTATTCCATAAATTCTGTTCCTGTACCTTTCAACAATCATGCTGAAATATTCAGTACGGCCCTGCTGAACATTTCTGACAATCAGTTCATCAGAAATGTCTTTTTTATTCATTCCGGGATTTCATCCTGCCGCTGATCTTAACAAATAACAGCATACTGATGCCGATTGAAGCAGGTATCATCCCTCCAAGAACGCTGTAACTGAAACCGTCAATCACAAGAAATACAACAACAAGGCAGATCCCCAGAGTTAAAAGTATAAGCCCTGAGAGCAGACAAAATGCGATAAAATCAAAAGGTTTGTCTTTCCGCAGTCCCTTTTCAACAAGGAAAACCTTGTATTTATAATCCCATAAAAGATAAAACAGTATTACCAGACATCCCATTACAATACCTACAATCGGTATTACACTTACTATTACCTGTGCTGCTGCTGATGGTGTGGGCATAATAACTCCTCATATTATCCGGAAAATATTTACCCGGCTCTCCCGGCCGGTAAGGTCAATTATTTACATCGCCTGTTTATAAGTATTAACTTTTATAATTAACAGAACAATGTTTTTTTATAAAAGGTGCAAAAAAATGCAACCCCCGGTAATAATTGCTGTTTCTTCTGATGAATAAACTGAAACCGAGGTATATATGCAAATTCCCAGAAAAGAAAAAATATCGGCATATTCACACGCGGCTGCGGTTCCCGTGATGATTGCGGGTACAATAATAATGATAATAATTTCCGGAGAAAATATCTCTCACAAAATAGTAGCTATTATTTACGGTTTTTCTGCAGTCGCTCTTTTTACAGCGAGTTTTCTTTATCACTCGAAAAAACAGGGTGAAAACGAAACATCTATATGGAGAAAACTGGATCATTCGGCAATATTCATACTTATAGCCGGCACATATACTCCAATATGCTACATATACCTTGACGGCTGGACGAGATGGGGAATTCTGATTGCACAGTGGTCTCTTGTATTTTCAGGAATCATATTCAAACTTTTCTTTATCAATGCACCCCGCTTTATCGGCACCATGATCTACCTGGCAATGGGATGGATTGTCGTAATTCCAATAAAACAGCTATACACCAATATGCCCGGTGATATTATGTCTTTTCTTGTTGCAGGGGGCCTGGCATATACCCTTGGAGCGGTAATCTATGCCTTAAAAAAACCTGATCCCCTGCCCGGCTATATGGGTTTTCATGAACTCTTTCACTTTTTTATCGTTGCAGGTGCCATGTTTCACCTGGTCATGATAATCAAGGGAATCGAATATGTGCATGTAGTATAAACTGCTGCCTGCACTTCTTCAACCACACATCCCGGAGCCCTTAAATCGCCCCTGAACAGAAAAAGATACAGTCTATTTTACTTGACATTAAACAGCGCGTTTAATGTTTTTAAAATGGATTATTATTCTTGCGAACAGGATGCTTTATGAAAAAAGATTTCGGCTACAGGGAGATCCCTTATAACTATACCTCATTTTCAGACAGGGAGATCATCCTGAAATATTTTGACAGCGGAACATGGGACCTCCTGGATGACCTGCGCACAAAACGTATTACAGGAAGAAGCGCCAAACTTATATTCGAAATAATAGGTGACATCTTCATAATTGACAGGAACCCCTATATATTTAATGATTACCTTGAGGATAAAAAAAAGCAAAAAAAGCTGAGAAAGCTCCATAACATCCGATGCGAATCTATCAGGAACAAAACAACCAATCCCCTCATACTTGAACTTCTGGAAAAGCTGAAGGCTGTCGATGCACGGTTTTTCCAGAAATTTAAAGATGAAGAAAAAAAACGCCGCAGAATCCAGTTTACCCTGGGCCAGATATTATCAAAAGATAATATACACTTTTCCGCATTCCACAAGGTTTCACATGTAACAGATGCAACTGACTTGCGTGTTGAATATCCCGCAGTAGTTGTATACCCTGAAAATACCGCCGAGATTTCAAAACTGGTTAAGGCCGCAAAATCACTCAACCTGAAGATTATACCCAGGGGCGGCGGTACCGGCCTTACGGGAGGAGCCATTCCTGTTGTAGAGAACACAATGGTTGTCAACATTGAAAAGATGCGGGGAATAAGCAATATAGAATTCACAGAAGTAAATGGCATTGAAATACCCTATGTCGAAACAGACGCTGGTGTCATAACAGAAACTGTAACTCACTACTGCCATAAGCAGGGATACATTTTTGCCACCGACCCCACATCAGCGTGGGCATCAACCATTGGCGGAAACATAGCAGAAAACGCCGGCGGTAAAAAATGCGTCATGTGGGGAACTACAATTGACAATATCCTTTCATTCAGATTAATCAACGCAGAAGGTACACTGCTCGAAGTAAGACGCAGAAATCACCCGCACAGAAAGATCAATCCCGAAGATGAGGTAATATTTGAAGTATATACTCTCTCCAGAAAAAAGGGTGAAAAACTGCTCAGAACAATTAACCTCACTGGCCTGGATGTACGCAAGGAGGGCGTTGGCAAGGACATAACAAACAAGGCGCTCAAGGGTGTACCCGGAATACAGAAGGAGGGTGGCGACGGCATCATAGTTTCTGCAAAATTTGTTCTTTACAGACCTTTTCAACACTGCCGGACCATATGCCTTGAATTTTTCGGTACAAACCTGGTCAACGCATCAAAAGCTATCGTTGAAATCAAGGACTCTTTTCAGAATAACACCAGGGCTTATCTTACAGCTCTTGAACATTTTGATGAAAAATATGTAAAGGCGATTAATTACAGAAACAAATCATACAGAAGCGATTTTCCGAAAGCGGTTCTACTGATAGACATTGAAAGCAACGACCACGATGAACTTGAAAAATCCTCCCGGCAAATACTGGATATAGTTACACCTTACAATACCGAAGGATTCATAGCCGAAACAGATGAAAAGCGTGAAATTTTCTGGAAAGACCGCAAAAACCTTGGTGCTATTGCCCGACACACAAACGCTTTTAAACTTAACGAGGACATAGTAATCCCGGTCGAAGCCCTGCCGCAATTTTCCGACTTCATAGACAGATTGAATCTGCAGAACGAGCTTGAAAATGACTGTCTCCTTATTGATGAGCTTACTGAATATTTTAACAGAAAACAGGACACGGAAGACCCGTTCTTCGGAACAAAACTCCAGTCTTACCTCGCAAATATTGCGCAGGTAAAAGAAAAATATGTCTCTTACATCGAGAACATGGAAAAGCCCGCATCAATACAGAAAAACATTTTATGCAGTGGAGATACATCAAGGCCCCTGTTTGAACTTTTAAGAGATGGCATCATTTTGTACAGCACACACGATGATGTTACAGGTCACTTCAGAAAAAACTTTCACGGTTACAATGAAATGATTGCAGAGTTTGATGAGATTGTGGAATACCGCAACAGCAGAAAACTTATAATAGCCACACACATGCATGCAGGTGACGGCAACATACACGTAAACATCCCCGTTCATTCCAATGATTGCAGGATGATGCAGAAGGCCGATGAAACAGCCGGGATAGTGATGAAGGCGACGACAGATAAATTCAACGGCGTAATTTCGGGTGAACACGGGATAGGCCTTACAAAGCTCAAGTTCATCGATAAATCAGTTCTGGAGGATTATGCCCGCTACAAAAAGAAAGCAGATCCGGATGATATTTTTAATCCGGGAAAACTTCGACATGATTTCCCGCTAAATTCAATCTATACTCCATCGCTTAACCTGCTTGAGCTGGAAGCATTCATACTAGAAGTTGCGGACATGAAGGATCTTACCAAATCGATCGCATCATGCGTACGCTGCGGTAAATGCAAAGAAGTCTGCAACACTCATTACCCGGAATGCAGCATGTTCTACAGCCCCAGGAATAAAATACTCGCAGTTACACTTATTACCGAGGCTGTTTTGTACGAAGCGCAGACAACCAATAACCTGAGCTTCCACAATTTCAGGATGCTCCGGGATATTTCTGATCACTGTACGATGTGCCATAACTGCTACAACCCGTGTCCTGTTAACATAGATTTTGGTAATGTCTCACTTGCAATCAGAAAACTGCTTAACGAAAGAAAAAGATCTGAGCCAAAATTCATCACCAGCTTTGTTCTTTTTTATCTCAAGAGAAAAGGTTATTACGCAAATAAAATACTCAGGATACTGCTGCTTCGTATCGGCTATTCCATGCAGAGACTGGGCTACCTGCTGAATAAACCTCTAAACAGGGTGACAGCAATTATTGTCCCAAAAATAAACGGCATACTACAATCAAGGCTCCCCAGAACAGGTAAACCCTCAGTCAGAGAACTCCTCAGCCTCAAGGGTACAAATACATTTTTTGCTTTCCAGAACAAAAAAATGGAACTCAAAAAGAGCGTTGTATATTTTCCCGGCTGCGGATCGGAACGGATGTTTCCCGACATAAGCATGGCTGTCATTGCACTTCTTTACAATGCAGGCGTGCGTGTTGTCATTCCACCGGAATACCTCTGCTGCGGTTATCCGCTTATGGCAAACGGACGCATGAAAGAGGCTGAAACAAAGAGCTACGAAAACAGGGTGATTTTTCACCGGATCTCAGACATTGTAAATTATATGGAAATCGAGGATGTAATTGTATCATGCGGCACTTGTTTTGAGATGCTGAACAAATACAATATCGAAAATATCTTCCCCGGGGCGGCAATCACCGATATTAATGAATTTATTGCTCGTGAATCTATCTACCAGAAAAAATTCAATAATACTCTGCTCTATCACGAACCCTGTCATTCTCCTCTTAAAAGTATCGGTGCCGATAAAACCTTTATTGCCATATACGGGAACAAGCCCCTTTCTGCGCCCAATTGCTGCGGCGAAGGTGGTACAATGTCCCTTTCAACTCCTCATATTTCCAACTCGCTGCGCGGGAGAAAAAGGGATAACTTTTTATCTATAATAGAAAAAAAAGAACCTCTAACGATTTTAACTTCATGCCCCAGTTGCGTCCAGGGACTTTCAAAAATTAACAACAGAGTTTCTGTCCAGGGAAAACACCTTGCGGTCCATCTTGCTGAATCATTCCTGGGGAAAAACTGGAAGAAAGATTTTATTAAAAGCGTAAATAAAAACGAAGGAGTTGAAAGAATAATTCTTTAAAAAGCTGAATGTAATGCCGAAAATATTAATACCAATATTTTTTTAAGGGAAGAAACATGAAACGCCTGATAATGATATTATTTCTTTTATTCCCGGTTATGATTTTTTCGCAGAATACGGCTACAGATGGAAAAACAGATTTTACAGCTTTTCCTGTGCAGTCTGTACGCAACGATTCCTTTAACCTGATAAATCTGAGCTTTAACGAGTTTGTTTCTGACATACGCGGCAAAACACTTGAAGTGGAATTTCAGCTTGAAAGCAAACTCGATTACAGCCGGCAGTATTATATTTTCATAATCGCCACTTACGAAAAGAGCTATAAAACAAAATCAAGTTTTGAAAGCCCTTCACTCGACGACCCGGATGAGATCAAACTTTTAGTACCCTTCCCAGATGACATGTCAAACTTTGAGTATAATGACAGGGATGAAAAGGGAACTGAAAAAAAAGTTTATGCCAAGTATCCAAAAAATATAAAATCAGGCGTGGACCCAATTACAGGACAGCCGTATGTGCTGGATGACAGGTTGACCTTCAGATCCCGCCACCTCAGCAAATACCGTAAAAACTTTGTCTATTTTAACCAGGTGTGCATTCTTATCTTTGATGCCGATGAAGAGCTCGTATTCAGGCAGGTCTACGAGGTCAGGGCAAAGAGATAACAAAGAGCCTCTTTACCTCCTCCTCGGCTTCCGCAAGAGAAGAGGTAATCCTGCCGCCCGAACTTTCTATAAACCAGGCAACCTGCAGATTAATAACAGATCCTTCATTGTCGCCGGCAGACCTGAAGTCTCCCCTGTATGCTGTTATAATTTTTCCGCATGCAGCAGCATAGCCTATTTCAGAAGCAGTACCACTGTCAACATCGGGTCCGTCCAGTACTGCAAAGACACCATCAGATTCATCTATTCCCTTTACGTTGTTCCCTGCAATGATCCGGTTAAGCTCGGACCAGGCGATAATTCTATCCCGGCCCGCAGGCATTGAGGATGCTTCTTTTATAAGTTCCGGAGGAGTAAGTGTCCATGGATCTATCACTTCGAGCCTTTTACGGCTGAATAAAGGAAAAATTTTTTCATAGAGAAAAAACCTGCCTGCTTCAGAAAAGCCCAGTGGGGATGCAATGTATATTTTTTTACGATCCTTCATAAATTCAGTTTATGGTAGAGCAACGGTTTATCTTAAAAAAGTCATTGACTCATGCTGCGAAAAAATATTATTATAATCAAGCTTTTTATTCAAATTTACCGGTTCGGAGTTGAGATATGAAATATAGCATGGTCAGGCAATTCTCCAACGCCTCCATTGACAACATCTTTATTTTCTTCTGGAAGATCGTGGATTTCGGCAAACTGCTCATTGAGGTCTGGTGGGGATTCTATGATATAATTGCGGCATTCTTTCTGATCTTTTATAACTTCTTCATGTATATCTACTATCTATTCCTGTTCATAATTGACAGGGGTTCTGAATCAGGCGGCCCCGTAACCATGGCAACCAGAAGCCGCTCTACGGCAAAATCTAAAATCCCGAGCGTACTGATAGACAAAACTCCTACTCCCATACCGGCTATGTTCAGAACTAAATCACCATCAACCATCTCAAGTAGTACGGCAAATCTCGCATCGACTATTACTGCAAAAACATCCGAATCAGTACAGGCTGCGTTAAAACCGGTCAAGTCATCCCCTTCAGGTACGGGAGCAAAAAGCAGCTTCTTTAAATCAATGCTTGAATTTTTAGCAGATATTTTTATTACAATCAAGGATTTCATTGTAAAACCAGCGGTATATTTTAAAGAATTTCTGTCGGGTAAGCTTACACCGGTCAGGGAGACTGACCAGAAAACAAATGAAACTTCGGGCAAAGGAAGTCTTATTGATGATTACCTTAAAGAGTACGAAAAACAACGGAAGAAAAAATAAAACAAAAAAAGCGGCCTTCGGACCGCTTTTTTTTACGCTTTACCTACCGCTTCAGGTTAATGTTTGAATGCCCTCTGCCCTGTATAAACCATTGTCACGCGGGGATCAGCCTCGTTGCATGCTACTATCGATTCAAAATCTCTAAGCGAACCTCCCGGCTGAATAATGGCTGTTATCCCCTGTTCTATTATAACATCAACACCATCCCTGAACGGGAAGAAGGCATCAGATACTGCAACCGCACCTTTAAGTCCCCCTTTTGCATCAGAAGTCTCTTCGTCAATAGCGCTTTTATCTGATGATTTACGTTCCCCCTTTTTAACGGCAAGTTCAAGTTCCTTGTATGATATTCCATGCCGGTCAAAACAGATCAGATCAGCGTACTTGGTGTAGGCCTTGAATATGGCAATTTCAGCCACACCAACCCTGTCCTGTTCGCCGGTTCCAATACCGACAGTCATTCCATCTTTTATGTATAGTATGGAATTTGATGTAACACCCTGCTCAACATACCATCCGAAGAGCATATCATCATATTCCCTGTCAGTCGGAGTCCTTTCTATTTTGTAGCCCTTGCCTTTATACTCTGACGCTGCAGGAATCAGGTCACTCCTTGACCTGATTCTGCTAACAGGGGACTGCTGTACAATAATTCCTCCATCTATTAAAGATTTAAAATCAGGAAAAACCATATCCCGCATAGATGCCAGTTTTTCAATACCGGGAACCTTTACTATACGGAGGTTCTTTTTTGTTTTTAATATTTCAAGAGCAGCTCCGTCGTATTCAGGGGCCACAACAACTTCAAGATACTGCCGGTTGATCAGTTCAGCAGTCTCTTTGTCACAGGTTCGGTTAAGACATAAACAACCGCCAAAAGCTGCTATCCTGTCAGCCCTGAAAGCCCTGCTGAAAGCCTCAGCCGCAGATGAACCCCACGCAACGCCGCAGGGATTATTGTGTTTGACTATTACTGCTGCAGGCTTTTCCATTATATATTTCATTATGTTGAACGAATTGTCAATATCGGTCATGTTGATCTTGCCCGGATGTTTGCCAAACTGCAGCATCATTTTTTCGTCAATACCGCTTACAAGTGAGTTACCGGGACCGATAAAACTGCAGCCGGCAAGAACCAGGTTGCCGTTTACAAGCTCGTACATGGCTGCCTCCTGTCCTGGATTTTCTCCATACCTGAGGCCCCTTTCTACAACCTGGCCGTCGTCAGTTATCTTCCAGATCTTTTTTCTATAGATCAGTTTCTGGTTCCCGAATGTAACCGTCATCTCTTCAGGAAAGTTATCATCAAGTATCTGCTGATAAGATTTTTTTAAATTATCCATTATTGAACATACCCGCCAGTGATAAATATTAAGTGCAGCAGCAGCCTGTATTGTACTGCATAAAGTTTTATTCGATTATAGTTGAACCATCCATGAAAATCACATCGAGTATATACCTGGTTCTTTTAGTATCAAGAGGTGTGTAACCGGCCAGCTGCCCCTTGAATTCGAATGAAGAATCAAGCGTAAGAAGATCAAGGGTGTCCCTGTTATCGGTATATATATAAAATCTGAATTTATAGCCGAAATCCCCCGCATCCGATGATTCGACAACTATCCTGTATTTCTTTTTATATCTTTCCTGCTCGGAAATGCTGATAATTGTGCCCCGACCGATTACAATCCTGTTCATCTGTTTCTCAATGAACTCATCACGGACAACGCTGTTAATCCGGGAAAAACTTTTAAAAAAGGGTTTATCCATTACCAGTTCATCGCCTGCAGCATTTACTGACACACAAAAAACCGATACCACTGCTGATGAAATTATGAACTTTATTATTTTAAAAATGCGTTTATTCATTTCCGTCGAACCTGACTTCGTATATTCCCGAATTTCTTGTTACATCAAGAGTCCTGATCTCGCCGTCGGAATTCCTGTAATTCCCTATTAATTCATCGATACCTGAGATTCTTTCACCATTAATGCCCGAAATTACATCACCCTGCTCAAGATCGGAGTATGATTTACCCGGCGCCACATATGCCACAACAACATCGCCGGTCTCGGCATTCTCGTCAAGTTCAATGCCGTATACCCTGAACATATTGTCAAGATCGATCTGCATTCTTACATATTCTTCTTTTTCACGAAGGACCATTCTTACCTCGATAATTTTACCGTCCCTTGAAAAAGAGATATTTATTTTAGACCCTATTTTTGTGCTCCCCACTATCCTGGTCAGTGATCCAAGGCTTTCTATCTCTTTGCCATCGAT
>JAAYBQ010000170.1 GCA_012730035.1 Spirochaetota bacterium | reverse complement strand
TACAGGGCATTCTCACCACAGCAGGGCGAGTGGGAGCTTGAAGTAAAAGACGGGCTGGTAGTCCGGGCTGCATTTAACGGTGTATGGGATGATATGTATCTTAAGCCCGCAGAGAGGTTCACTGTTGATTCAATCTTCAGGACTGCTGAGGCGGTAAAGTCCGCGAGAACAGACGGCCCCATGGTTGTGAATGCTGAGTTCAGTGAAACTGTCCCGTACATTAAATCTGTCAGCCGCGTGAACAATGAAAAGTTCAGGGGAAGCGTGAAAAAGGATGCAGGTTTCAGTATTGTTATCATGGAGTTCAGGAAGTATTGATGATGAGAAGGTTTTTTTATATAGTGCTTATGCTTGTACCGTTTATGTTTACCGGTGTTCAATCCTACGCCATGCCGCCGCACCCTGACCTGCTGAAGAAGTGGCAGGAGGAGGGGGCTCTTGATAAGAATATTAAGCGGGTCGCCGCCAGTAAAACTATAAACAAAAGTGTTGCTACGGCTCTAAAGACTACTCCGTCGTCAGGTACAGTGTATATACCGGTTATACTTGTGGCATACAGAAATGCGTATCAGGCTGATTCACCGTTACCGGTTATGAATAATGAACCGGGAGGCAATACCCCGCTTACGGTGGTTCTTGTCCTGGTGTTGACAGGCGCTTTGCTGGTTTCTACAAGAAAAAATCAATTAAAAAGACGATTAAAACCCGCACTTCCGGTCTATGTTGCTGCAATGACATCTTTGCTGTCATGCAGTGTGGTCACAACATCAGACTATCCCGAGAGGGATTTTCCCACTGACTCTTCGGTATACACTGACCTGCTGAATGGTCAGACAGAATCAGATTTAAGTGTTAAGAAATTCTATTCTGATATGTCAAATAGCAATCTTCAATTACAGTTTGATGTTTATGGACCTGTGACTGTGTCAAAGGAATGGGATTATTATGGGGCCAACGATTCAGATGGTGATGACCTGCATCCCGGTGAGCTTGTGGCAGAAGCTGTCAGGCTGGTCATCAAAAAGTATCCCGGTGTAGATTTCAGCAAGTATGATAATGACAATGATACATATGATGAAATTGATACAGTAATAATTATCCATGAAGGTCCTGGTGAGGAAGGACCTTCATCTCCTGCAGAGACAATCTGGTCACACCAGTGGGATCTTTATAGCGCTGATTATTTTGGTGATGGTGCCGGGCCTGCTTATGTTGATGGAGTCTGGTTTAATTCCTATGCAATGGTTCCGGAATACACGACTACACGTGGCGATTCATCCATTGGGGTCCTGGCTCATGAATTCGGCCATGCACTTGGCCTGCCCGACCTGTATGACACATCCTATGCAACTAATGGGGTTGGCGACTGGAGCCTCATGTCTTCAGGTTCATGGGGGAGTGACGGAAGCGGGAATGATCCTGCACCTCTGCTTGCATGGGAAAGGTATAAGGTTGGAGGGACAGGGACTGATAAATGGGTGACGATTACTGAGCTTTCAGCTACACAGAATGATCGCCAAATCAGTGATATTGAATCATCACATGAAGTATTCAAGATTATGCTCGACGACACGGCAGGTGAGGAGCAATACCTGCTTCTTGAAGGGAAAAAAGCTGCAACAACTTCTGGATGGTATGTGCCGGGTACACGTGTACATGGTGTTAATGTTGTCGAGGCAGATGGCGGGAATAATCTGTGGATTCCGAACAACAACGGCACTGCTTCGGATTTATTCTGTTCCGAAATTAAAACTTCATTGACAACTTCCACTACACCGAACACGAAATATTATACAGGCACAAGTATCACCAGTAAAACAGGTGATTCAGGGGTAAGTATAACCTCATTTTCCAGTAGAACATCATGGCCTATAACCTTTCATGCGGAATATTAAGCGATCCGCACTTTTAGTAAATTACTTGAGTTAGGCGTTTTTTTAAAAGAAAAAGAATAATGGGGCAAAAAATAGTATTAATTTTTCGCCCCATTATGAATAGTATTTTAAAAACACCTATGGATAAAAAAGTAAACAACAGATAAC
>JAAYBQ010000169.1 GCA_012730035.1 Spirochaetota bacterium | reverse complement strand
TAAACTCGGCTCCTTCTGAAGGTGATACAAGCACCAGGTTCTCTTTGGCAACCGCGTCAAACATGCCAATAAGCGATGTACTCGTCACGTTTGTGTTCCTCTGCACACCCCTGACCCGCCAGTAGATTTTTCCCGGCTGAACCTGGTCTTTAAGCTCAAAGAAGTTCACGTTGCGCTGCCCGCGCATTATGATATCGGTGAATGTTTCATTACGCGATATCTCTATTTCATACCCGGAATAACCCGGGTCATTGTTCCAGCTGAACATTATCCCCCTGCCCTTAAGCAGGTTAAGGTCCACCATGTCGCCGGTTGAAGGTGAAAGAAGAATCGGGGGATTAATCATACGCCCCTTTTCGACACGGAATGAGAATACCATGCTTGTGCGGCTGAATGTATCTGCGCCTGTTGTAATGTTGCTTTTAACCCGCCAGAAATAATCACCCTGCGCGAGGTTCTCTATATTGATGTTCCTGAGTTTCGTTTTAATTATTGTCCCGGGCGTCTTAAAGTCTTTGTCCTGCGATATCTCAAGCTCGTAGTCATTGGCCTGTTCGTCGTCGACCCACCTGAAGGGAACAGAATTTTCGCCCTCTGCCTGGCTGATCAATTCACCCTGGTATGGAGCCACCGGCCTTACGGGTTTTTTAAAGAGCAGGTTAATTTTGCGGATTTCGCTGTACTCCTGCTGCTTCGTATCGACATTAATTGCCCACACGCGCCAGTAGTAGACTCCGTTTTCCAGTTTTTCCACAGACTGTCTGACCGCTCCGGTTTTTCTTGAAACAACCGGCTTGCTGAAATCCCTGTCCCTGCTTATCTCAAACTGAAAATCCTGCACGTTCCCTTCGGCATCCCAGATGAAGGTGATATTGCCCGCAGGCTCGTCAAGCATCATAAAACTGTCAGGGCCAGGCTCTTTCAGGATAAAATTAAGTTTAACAATTGTAGTCTCTTTTCTGTCCGCAGAGATAAGCGCCTTTTCATTGGCATTTACAGTTGTCTCCTCCTTGCCCGACAGAACTACGGCAGAACCATCAGAGACAGTAAGGTCAAGGGACTGGTTATCCATCTGCGTAAGCTGTATATTACTTTTATCTATAGAGACCGTTGTATCCTGTGAACGTATATTAATAGCAGCTATATCGACCCCTGAAACGCCTGACCTGTTCGCGGAAATTGTACCATGCTCAAAGTTTATGTTTATTTCGTTCTCAAGGGTAGAGAGCATGATCATGCTGTTTTCGTCTATGTTTATGTCTGTGCCGTCACCCAGATGTATAACCGCCTCAGAGTTTGTGGCGGTCCTGATGGAATCATTATTGTAAACCGGGACATCCTGTTCAACGTCCTCCCATACAACCTGTGCCAGGTATTTGCGCTGGGCCACCTGTCTCTTGAAGGTTATGGTCCCTATCTGCCTGGCGTCACCCGCATCAATCTTGCGGTTAAAATCCGCGTACAAAAAAATTGATAGCGAAGTAATCAGGAGAGCGCTGGCCCCCACTACGATTGAATCACTAGTCAAGAATTTCATATTTCACTTCACCTTCTTCGCCTGCATGTTCATCGGGTTTACCTTTCATTTCTATTCCCACTATTCTGCGCATCTCCTCAAGAGTCCGGGGTGAATTCTGGTCATCAATCCTGCCGAGCACAGCGTATATCTGCTGCGGTTCGCTCTTGCCCTTGACTTTAATCTTCTGCATGGGCTCAACGCGGAAGATACTCTTTATCTGGATGTACGTATCATGCGATATAAGTATGTCCGTGCCGAAAGGCTTGTTCAGGGACTCTATCCTAGACGCAAGGTTTACCGTGTCGCCTATAACGGTGTATTCCATTCTTTCATTGGATCCGATCTGCCCGGCCAGTACAGGACCGGTATTTATGCCGCAACCGATCTTGATAACAGGTTTTTTGTCCCCGCCCCTTCCCCTGTTGAATTCAATCAGGGCCGTGCGCATCATGAGCGCGCCGTTTATTGCGTTCTCGGTGTCATTGCCATGGCTTACGGGAGCGCCCCAGACTGCCATGACCGCGTCACCTATATACTTGTCTACCACGCCTTTTGTTTTGTTTATACAGTCAACCATGCGGGTCATGTAATCGTTAAGAAATTCAACAACCTCTTCAGGCTCAAGCTTTTCTGAAATTGCCGTAAAAGAACGTATATCCGAGAAGAATACCGTTGCAGTCTTTCTTTCACCACCGAGCTTGATGGTACCCTTAAGAACCTGTTCTGCGATCTCCTTGTTGACGAACTTGCCGAACGCGTCCTTCATCTTTTCACGCTCTTCAAGTCCGCGCCCCATTTCGACGAATGAATCTGTCAGTACACCTATCTCGTCACCGGTTGTGGGCTTAATTGAAACCCTGAAATTTCCGGTTTCGATCTCCTTGGTTGCCTTGACAAGCCGCGTAAGAGGATTGGAAAGTGACTTGCTGAAAAAATAGACTATCAGTATTGCTATATTAAGTATTATAATGGTAATTATTATGTTTCTTCGCTGAATGTTGTAGACCTCCTGCATGGCCAGGCCCTCGGGTACTGTACTTACAATGCCTATACCGCTGAAGCCGATCTTCTTGAAAGAGCCCAGGTAGTAGACTCCCGAATCGTCCCTGTAGCGGGTCTGTTCGTTGTCGCTTTTGCTCTTCATCATACGGTCAATAATAGGCAGATTCACCAGGTTCGCGTGGGACATTATCAGGTTGGAATCGGGGTGAGCTATTACATCTCCATCGCTGTTGACCATGAATGTGTCAGTAATGCCGTTTTTAACGAAAGCCTTGAGTATACGGTTCAGCTTTATGTAACCCACAAGTACGGAAACCACCCTGTCGTTTGCGTCGCGCTGGAACGGGAATGATACAGCCATAACCGGGAATGTGAACCTTTCAGAAACGTTATGCACCACAGCTTCATCGTTGAAGGATTTGACGAACTTGTGTGAATTGTCCGCAGTGATCCTGGCCATAAACGCCTGGTCTATGTTATTGTCAGTAAAGAATTTATCATTTGCAAGCTTCCTGGTTACGCGTAGAACATCATCCTTGCCCCTGTCGCATATACCTACATAAAGAAAATCCTTATCATTGCTGAAAAACATATTTATAAAAAGATTTTTCTGTTCCGCGGTTTTAAACTCCTGTAGTATGGTCGTTCCCATCAGGTTAAGCTTTTCCACAAGCGCGGTAAAATCAGATTCGGTCTTGGATGCTACAACCTGGGAGATTGTCAGGTTGCTCTCCTTGATCCTTACCTCGTTATCCTTTTTGAAAAACAGTGTGGCCAGCGAGATCATTATGGCCATGGCGGCAATTATTATAATGGAGATAATGGAAATAAGTTTGGCCCTGATATTAAGCCTGGAGAAAAAACCGAATTGTTTTTTAAAATCATGTCCTTCAGTTGTCATATTATGCCCGATCTATCACAAAATTTTTTTAAAAAATGGCTGCCTTTAAAGTAGCGAAAAAAAACATATTTTACAACATTTTATCGGCCTGGCGGGCCGTAAAGGAATATTAAGATGCCTGTTTTATTGTCGGTAGCCAAAGATCATGCATGGAGTAAAAAAATCTGAGACTATATTAAATAATAAAGCTTTTAAACGGGTACTTTACCTGCTTTTGTCCTACCCCATGTATTCCTCGTCTCTCCCGGGGCGTGCTTTTATTCAAAAAAAATTTTAAAAAAACCGCGGTAATGTTAATAATTATCTTGCTGATTAAGAGTGAAATTTATTACAATTAATATCATGACTCTTTTTTTGAAACATATTGAAAACGAAAACGGTAGAATTTACTACAGGGTAAATGGAGCGGAGCACAGCCGGACCATCGTAATGATTCACGGCCTTGCGGGTGATTCGCGCTTCTTTCACAACCAGATGAAGTACTTCAGCAGCAGCTACAGGATGATCTCCATTGACCTTCCGGGACACGGCAGATCGGTTGAGTACCCTGACCTGAGCCTTGAATCGTACAGCAAGGCTATAAACATGGTTATACAGCACGAAAATCCCGAAAACTACATACTGGCCGGGCATTCAATGGGGGGATGCATCTGCCTGGAGCACTATATCAGAAACAGGGAAAGGATACTGGCTATGATACTTGTTTCAACCGCCCCTGTTCTTCCCGTTGACAGCAGCTTTATAGAAAACGCGCGAAATAACTTTTCTGAATTCTTTGACGGTTTCCTTGGATTGATATTCAGTAAAAAAGCTGGAATCTTTATCCTGGCAGCGAAATCAAATCTTACACAAAGCGAACAGAATGTGATTATAAATGACCTGGAGATATGCAGCAGAATGAACTACGAATCGATTCTGCCGCAGATTGACATACCTGTGCTCCTGGTTGCGAACACAAATGATAAAATGGTGCCCTGTGAACTGACCCGCGCCATGCATCTGGCAATAGAGAACTCTCAGTTCATTACATTCGAAGAGAACGGCCATATATCATTTTTTGAATCACACGAAAAATTCAACGCCGCAGTCGAGCAGTTCCTCAACGGAATTTTATGGAAACCACGCACCCCTCAGCAGGAATAAGTGCCGGGCTGTAAAAATCCTGCACGCCCGTTAAGGCCCAGGCACCTTTAACATAATCATCGTAATAATAGGTATACATTGTACGCCGCCGGCGTTTCTGCACAAGCCTGAACCTGTTTAGCTCTTTAATGTTACCATCAATGTTAATTTTTGAACCGGCTTTAAATGCTATTTGATATGATTCGGGATAGAACAGGTAACGCTCGCCCCTGGCACGCCTTACCCAGCTGGTAATACTGATTGAACTGATATCCTTCCAGTAGTAAAAAGTGCCGCTTACCCCCGCTTTGAAACCGGCAACTGGAAAATCTATTTCACCGGTAACACTCCCGCCTTTAAAACTAACCTCGGCGCTGTAGAATACGTGCCCAGATGAAAGCTTCCGGTCAACTTCGGGCGAAATGGGTACATCAGGGTCCCTTACCTGCGCGAACAGGGCAGATGAAAAGATAAAGAATACAAGAGCTGTTATCCTGAGAATTCCTGTCATAGCATGGCTCCACTGCTAATAAGCGAACATGATTCAGTGAGTAATGCAATCATAATATATTTATGCTTTATAAATTTAACTGCGCGCTGTGTCAATTGACAGTAACTGGTATTAATTTTTCAGAGTTAATTCCTTAACTATTTTATAGTATAAAATGCTCTATTCCCTCCGCCGCCAGAGGCGGCGGAGGGAATTAAAACGATCTTATTGGACTAATAAATATTTTCAGGAATAATTACTGGAATAATTTTATAAAAGCCCCTTAAAAGGGAAATATTTCTCCAAAAAATAAAATTATCTTCCGATAACTTTAGCAGAGTACCTGAATTATTTTAATTCTTTACAGGGGTTTTACTATGAACAGCAACTCAGTTCCAACAGAAGCGGTTTCAATTTACAATAAAGCACTTGAAAAAACGAACAGGGGTGACTTCGACTCTGCTCTATCGGAATACCAGCGCGCGATAAAGATGTATCCCTACTTTGTAGAGGCATACAACAACCTGGGCGAACTCTATTCGCTTATGGGACACAGGGATATGGCAATCTCCACATACAACCAGGCACTGGATATAGAGAAAAACTACAAAATATTGCTGAACCTCGGTGTGGAATACTACAATTCCGGGAACTACCAGAAGGCCCTTGTATATTTTCTTGATTCGATAAAGCAGAAAAAGAATTTCCAGGAAGGGAACTATTACACAGGCCTTGCGCTTTATAATATGAAAAAATTCAGTGAAGCGGAAAAATACCTGCTTAAAGTTATAGCCGCGGACAGGATGCATATAAAGGCGAATTATATGCTCTCACACATCTATTATGAAAAGAAAGAGTATAAAAAAGTAATAAACTGTCTTGAATCGATCTGGAATATAGCTGATGATAAAACATTCATAAACAAGTATTACGGTTTCTGCTGCTATCACCTTGGGAGGTATGATGATGCCGTTAAATACCTTAACGAGGCAATGAACCTTCACCCCGAATATAAAAAATTCAGGTCCTATCTTGAAGGCCTGACCTACGAAAACAGGAGCAGGGAGATAGGGGACATTGACTCTGCCATCGCACAGCTTGAAGAGGCAATGATGACCGATTCTCTCAAGCTCAGGGATGTTACAAAACTGAGCATGCTCTATATTTTTAAGGGTGAAAACCTGAAAGCCGAGAAGATTGTGACTGAATACAAAAAAAATTACGCGGCCTGTAAAAACTGAAACCGGCCCGCTTTAAATAATTGACTATTTAACCAAACTGCCCCGATTATGGGGCAGTTTATTTTTCCGGGTGACAACATGCCAGAGGGATCGGATTACCAGAAATCAATCGCGTTCTTATGCAGGGACTTTTTGGACCAGGTTGAAGAAATCAAAGAGCTTGCACGGGAGAATGACCTGCTTGACCAGATTACCGCAGCGATAATTAACGAAGGGGACGAAGACCTTTTTCACATACGCAATCTCGAGGCACACCTGTTCAGGTACGAATCGAGACTTCTGTCAATATATTCAAAGAATCCCGAGAACGCGCATCTTGACGCTCTATACCGCAGGTGTGCAAGCCTTCGGGAAATGTGCGCAAACCTTCTGCGCGAAGTGGTTAAAGACGCCGGCGAGTGACCGGCTTCACTCCGCGCATATACGGAAAGTACCCTTGTCAATAAACCTGACAAGTTCAGGGTCAGTGTCGGTACCCTCAAGCGCCTCTGTAAGGAATACCGTATCATTAAAATCGAGCACCTGGTTGCATTTTTCAGTATAGCTTCCTTTCCACTGCGACAGATTTCCCATGGTAAAAATTACCGCATATAGAATCTCTGCCTCATCATCAAGAAAAGCACATTCATCTTCAATAGAATATTCCATGTCATATAAAGTGCCGTATGGCTCCCAGCCGTTTTTCTCTGCAGTATCAAGAGCCCTTATCCAGGCCTGCTCATCACAATAGAAATATTCACCGGTTTCCACGTTAATAAAATGATAGGACATGTTTTTATCCCTGCAGTAAAAAGATTATTATAAAAAGATTTACAATTACTGTACAGTCAAGCTAAAAGTGGTTAATATTTAAGTGAACAGAAGTATGCCCGGATAATAACAGGACTGGTTAACATGCATGCTTTGAAAACAATAATTGCAAACCTGAAAGCCGAATCACTGGCTTTGCTGCTCTGCTGCCGGGACAGAAGAGTCCCGCTCTACGCGAAAATACCGGCCATTTTAGCCGTGGGTCTTTTTTTCAGCCCCATAGACCTGATTCCTGATTTTATACCGGTACTGGGACACATTGATGATATATTAATTATTCCTCTGCTGGTAAAACTCACGGTAAGGCTCATCCCGCCTCATCTGCTCGAAGAGAACAGGAAAAAAGCCGGATACCTTATAAACACGAAACCGCCGGTCATGCGCACTGCAGCAGTTTTAATTATACTATTGTGGATTGCAATCACAGGATTTGTACTGCTGAAAATATTTAACTGGAAGTATTAAACACCCAGCCTCCTGGCACTGGTGACAAAAACATCCTCAAGAGTAGCTTCAATCTTTTCAAGCCTGTACTTTTTTATGCCCGCGCCTTTCAGAACGCCAGCCAGCCCGGACTTCAGGTTGAATCCCCTTTCACAAAGAATGTGTATGTTGCTCCCGAAGATCGCGGCCTCGTCGATAAACTGAAGTTTTGATATCATGTCGAACACTGCAATAAAGTTTTCAACAGTCAGGGCGTACACATCGTAGTCAAGGTCACGTTTAAGTTGTGAGGGAGTGTCCATGGCAATAATTTTTCCCGCGATTATAAGCGCCATCCTGTCGCAGTGTTCAGCCTCGTCCATGTAGTGCGTTGTTACAAATATGGTTTTACCCTGTCGGGAAAAATCATAGATCAGATCCCAGAAGTTCCTCCTCATAATCGGGTCAACACCCGAGGTCGGCTCATCAAGAAAAAGTATGGGCGGGTCATGGAGTATGGCGCAGCCAAGAGCCAGGCGCTGCTTTATTCCCCCGGGGAGTGAGGCTACCTTATGATTCATGCGCTCACCGATCCCGGCCATCCCGTGCACAAAGTGAATGCGCTCGCGCAGCCTCGTTTTTTCGAGGCCGTACAGGCCCCCGAAGAATATAAGGTTCTCCCTTACGGTAAGATCGTTATAAAGAGAAAACTTCTGCGACATGTAGCCTATAGTGTTCCTGATCCCCTCCTGCTCCTTTACTATATCATGGCCGCCCACTGTACCAGTACCTTCAGTTGGAGAAATTATACCGCAAAGCATCTTTATTGTAGTGGACTTCCCTGCTCCATTTGGTCCCAGGAACCCGAAGATCTCACCCTGCCTGGTGGAAAAGCTGACCTGATCCACCGCAGTGAAATCGCCGAAACGTTTTGTAAGGCTGTTAACCTCAACCGTAACCATTATTCAAACCCCCTGCTGAACCTGCGTATGCTGAGGGCAAAAAGTACAATCCCCATTACCGCGAGCACTGCCGTGTCAGGCCACAGTTCTGCAACACCTGAACCTTTAAGAAAAATACCCCTGATCATCCTGACAAAATACATAAGCGGATCAAGCAGCGCAACATACCTGAAGAATGCGGGCATGGAATATACCGGGAATGCAAATCCCGAGAAGAGTATGGCAGGTATAAAAAAAAGAAAAGTGGAAAGCATGGCCTGCTGCTGCGTTGCGGAAATTGTTGAAATATATATACCAATGGAGAGCGCGCAAAGCACGTAAAACATCGATGCCGCAATAAGCATTATAAAACTGCCGTTAAACGGAACAGAAAACCATGCAATGGCAATTATTGTGATCACCACTATGTCGACAAAACCGATCAATGCAAAGGGTATGGTTTTACCCGCCACAAATTCCACGGGACGGAGCGGTGATACAATCAGCTGGTCCATTGTGCCGCTTTCACGTTCTTTGACAACGGACATTGATGTGAGCATGGTGGTAACAAGTGTCAGCAGAAGGCCTATAATTGCCGGCAGGTAGAAGTTCCTGCTTTTAAGTTCCGGGTTAAAGAGCGAACGTTCCCTGAGCTCGACCGGGTTATTCAGTACCGCGCCCACCGCACCCCGCGCCCTCACAGAGACCGATATTTTTTCTTTCATGCGCTCAAAAGAAAAATCACCCGAAATAAGATTTATATATGATACGATCACCGCAGCCCGCATTGAATCTGTACCGTCCACTATTATCTGGACCGCGGTACCCTTTCCACTGCTTATGCCCGATGAAAAATTTAGCGGGATGTGCAGGTACACGTCAATAAGTGCCCTGTCAAGCAGTCGGTCTGCTTCTGAAGGAGAATCGAGACTGTAATTATGAATAAAGTATGCGCTCCCGGTAAAACGCTGCAGAAAAAGCCTGCTCGCCTGCGACCTGTCGCTGTCAAGCACCGCCATCCTTATACCCGATACGTCCGTATTTACCGCGTAACCGAAGAGTAGAAGCATTACTACCGGAACACCGAATAGTATAAACCGCATCCTCCTGTCGCGGAGCATCTGCCTGAACTCCTTGATAACTATGCTCCTTATTATATTTTTCCTGGGCCATGAAACTTTCATTTACTATCCTCAATTTTCCGGCAGCATAAGCCTGAGTTTTTTTATGCATACAGCCAGAATGATAACTGTAAAGATCATCAGAAAAAGTATCTGCGCCGTCAGCATGGCGGCACCCACACCCTTGAGCGCGATCGATTTGGCAATGAAAATCATGTACTTTGCCGGGATAATATAGGTGAATCCGCGGATAATAGCCGGCATATTCTCGATAGGAAAAATAAATCCTGAAAGAATAAATGACGGCAGGTAGGTTGTGACCATGGCGAACTGCACAGAGAGCACCTGCACCCTTGTCGCAGCCGATATCAGTATGCCCATACCCGATGTGCTCATCAGGAAAAGCAGCGCCAGCAGGCAGAATTCAAACAGTTTGCCCCTGAACGGAACATCAAAAACAAAATACCCGGCGCAGGCTGTGATCACAACATCAAAAAGGCCTATAAAAATATATGGGACAAGTTTCCCCGCGAGCATTTCCCATGAGCGTACCGGCGTTGTAATAAGGGTCTCCATAGTTCCTCGCTCCCATTCACGCGATATGGTGAGCGACGCGATCAGCGCCGATATGATAGCCAGAAAAATCACTATGAGTCCGGGTATTATAAAGTTTTTACTGAGCAGTTCAGGATTATACCAGACCCTGCTCCTGACATCAACCGGTATTGTGAACTCCGTAAGGCCGATCCGCGAAAGTCCTGACATCATTATCCCCATGTTGTACTCTGCCAGAATCGCCTTAACGTATCCTGCGGCCACCGTTGCAGAGGTGGAATCGGATCCATCGACTATCAGCTGTATTGAAGTATTCCGGCCTGACTTAAGCATGCTGCCCCACCCTTTCGGGATAACAATAGCCATTACGGCATCGCCGTTGTTAATCACACGGTCGAGTTCCCTGTAGTTGCCCACACTCCCTTCTATGTCAAGGTATTCGGTATGGGAAAACTTCTCCAGCAGCATGCGCGATTCATGGCTCATGTCCTGGTCATAGATAGCCGTTTTGACGTGCCGCACGTCAACCGTGAGGGCATAGCCGAAGAGCATCAGCAGAAAAACCGGCGCGAAAAGCGAGAGTATAAGGCTCCTGGCGTCCCTTTTGATCTGAATCCATTCCTTCCATGATATCGCGTTTATCCGCTGCAGCGATCCGGCCAGTTTCATTATTCCCTCCCCGGAGAGGTTATCTGCATAAAACAGTTCTCAAGGCTGGGTGCACTTTCACTGATACGGTGAACCCTGATATTTTTACCCGCCAGTATTTTTTTTATATCCCTGATTCCCCTGTCGCGTGCCGCGACAAAGACCATGAGCGATGTGCCCTCGCGGATAATATTTTTGAATCTTCCGCTCGCCTCAAGGTAATTCCCGCAGTCCCATACGTTATCAGTCTTTATCTCTAGCATTGTACCGCCGATCGATGATTTTATTTCAGCGGGTGTGCCCCGGGTGATAAACGTTCCATTGTGCATCATGGCTACCCGGTTGCACCGTTCAGCTTCATCAAGGTACGCAGTAGTCACAACTATTGTCACACCGTCGGCGAGCAGATCGTAAAGTATCTTCCAGAACTCGCGCCTTGAAACCGGATCAACACCGTTTGTCGGTTCATCAAGAAGAATAAGTCCCGGACTGTGCACAAGGCAGCATGCCAGCCCGAGTTTCTGCTTCATGCCGCCTGAAAGTTTTCCCGCGAGCCTGTCCGCAAACGGCTCCAGCCTGCTGAAATTGTAGAGTGCCGGAACACGCTGCAAAATTTGCCTGCGCGAAAGACCGAAGAGTCTGCCGAAAAATAAGATGTTCTCCGCAACCGTAAGGTCTTCGTACAGGCCGAATTTTTGCGGCATGTACGCAAGGTTTTCCCTGATTCTGTACCTGTCCCTGGAAACATCCATACCCATAACCTCTATGCTGCCCGAGGTAATCTCAAGGATTCCCGAAATCAGCCGCAGCAGGGTACTCTTGCCTGCACCGTCAGGTCCCACTATGCCGAAGATCTCGCCCTTCGACACATCAAAGCTGAGTCCGTTAACCGCCTTTGTGTCGCCGAATCTTTTATGCAGGTCACGGGCAGCTATCACTTATTATTCTCCACTATGATCTCGGCGTCGGCGGGCATTCCCGGTTTAAGTTCCATTGACGGATTCTCAACCGCGACCTTGACCGCGAAAACCAGTTTTACCCTTTCATCCTTTGTCTGAATTGTTTTGGGCGTAAACTCGGCCCTGTTCGATATGGACACAACCTTTCCGGAGAATATTTTCCCGGGGAATGAATCCACCGTGACATTGACCTTCTGCCCTATTTTGACCTTTCCCAGCTGCACCCCGTTAATGTAGATGTACATCCATGTACTGGTCAGATCTGCCACCGTGAGAATAGCAGTACCGGGAAAGGCCATCTCACCCTCTTCAATGTGCGTATCAAGCACCATGCCGTTTATTGGAGAATAGATGACCGCGTATTTAATGGCTGCATTCACATTGTCCAGTCCCGCCTTTGCTATACTGTACGCGGCTTCAGCATTGTCGTAGTCGCTGCGTGAAACCGAGCCTGTTTCATACAGCCCCTTTATTCTGCGGTAATTTTTCTCGGCATTTACCAGTGCGGCAAGGGCGGAATTTTTCATCGCAGAAAGTTCGTCAAATTCCAGCCGCACAAGAAGGTCATCTCTGTCAACAGAGTCACCCTCTGCCCGGGGAAGATCCGCGACCCTTCCCGAAATTTTTGAACTTATATTTACTTCCGTTACCTCGATTGTTCCCGAGCCCTCAATTTTGCCCGGATTACCCGCCAGTTTTCTGAAAACATCGAAGTAGAGTATAATTGCCGTAAGCACAACAAGAAGAACCACGGGAGCAACAATATTTTTTTTCATGATCATTCAACCTCCAGTATAACCGAGTCATCCTCAACACATGTAAGCCTTTTAAGCTCGGCCAGTGAAACATAATAGGAATATAATGCGTTAATGTAACCTGTACGCGCAGTTGTAAGTCCAAGCTGTGCTGATAAAAGTTCCGAGTTTCTTATTATCCCGGCCCTGTAGCTCTCCCGGGCAATGCGCAATCCCTCTACTGCAGTCCGTACATTCTCCCTGCGGGACTGTATAGTCAGGTATGAAGTTGCAAGTTTATTGTAACTCAGTTTTACAGATATTGATATCATGCGCTTTACGGCAGACAGCTCTTCACGGGCGGATTCTGATCTGCTCTCTTCAATACGCTTTGATCCTGCCGCGGAATCAAAGGGTAACAGCGAGTTCCACCTGTAAGTGGCCGCTACCCTCACCTGCCAGTTCTCGTGCCACCGGTCGTCTCCAGTTACAGCTGAAAGATCGACGGGCATTCCGGTATCTATAGCGTTGGGATCAGACTTCGAGTAACCGTAATATCCCGTAACCGAAAATGTCGGCCACAGGTAATACGAACTGTCACGCTCAGCTGCATCATCGGCAATCCTTCCCTTACTGGTCACCTGTATAACCTCAGGCCTGTTCTTAAGGGCAAGCTGCACAAGATGATCTACCTGATTGTCCCGGCCTTCACTCTTCACATTTTTAACTTCAGCATCAAGTACAGCACTGTCCGGTTCATACCGGTTATCATCAAATCCTAAATTATAGTTAAAAATCTCAAGCGCAGCGCGCCTGTTGTTCTCGGCATCGAGCAGTCCGGGTTCCCGGTTTTTAAGCTCAACCTGTGCCAGGAGCAGTTCGTATTTTGGTACACTCCCCTTTGCGTAAAGATTCCCCACATCCTTCAGGTTGACTTCATACATCCCGACTGTCTCTTTCATAAGCTTTACAATCTCATCGCTCAGAAGATAATCAAAGTAGCTCCTGATCACGTTGTAAACAATATCGTTCCTGATCCTGCGCTTCTCCTCCTCTGCCATAATATAAACATTCCTTGAAATCTGGAGGTTGTTGTAAAAAACCCCCGGATTAATACCGAACCTTAACTGCACAAACCTCAGGTCGGCCTGGCCGTCAGAGAAACTCATAAAACCATTTTCAGCATGCTGCCTTGTGAGCGCAGCTTCGGATTCAATTGAGGGCATCAGCTGGTTCCACGCCAGAGTTACCTGCTCCTTTGCCTCACCTGCCCTGATCTGTGCAATTTTATATTCGCGGTTATTGGCAAGGGCTGTCTTAACTGCATCATCAACGGTAATTTTTACCTGCGCTGAAGACGCGGGCTGAACAAACAGGGCATGGACCAACAGCGTGCAGATAAAATATTTCCTTTTTAAAAACATTTCAGACCTCCTTCTCCAGCAGACCTGTTAAAACGATATTAAAATAATTCCCTCTGAACGATTCAATATAATCTCCACTATAAAGTTTATCCTGTAAATTTGTGCCCTCTACAGGTAATTTAATCATATTAAAAAAAAGAATACCACCCACCAGCTGTATAAAAGAATAATAGGGATTAAGCGGCTTAAATTTTTTCTGCCTGACGCCCTCAGCATATAGGGATTCAACAATTGCAATCATGGGAAAAATAAGATTCGGCATTGCAACTTTCCTGAAAAAATCACCGCCGCTGGCAAGTTCCCTGAGAAGAGTTTTTATGACATGTCTGTCAATGGAATCCAGAGTAGTCATATAATTCACAAGAAGCGCTTTTAGTATCTCAACAGGGTCATCTGATGCCGACGAGGCCTCCTTCAGCCTGTTGAAGATCATTGTGGTTGTATCTTTAAGCACCCTTTCGTAAAGGACTTCCTTGTTCTTGAAATAATAATAGATCATAGCCTTGTTAACGTCAGCCCGATCAGCGATACGATCCACCCTTGCCCCGGAATAGCCGAACTCACCGAATTCCGCCAGCGATGCCCGGAGGATCTTCTCCTCTGTAACCTGCCTGTCCCGTACTTTAATCACTAAAAAACCTCCTTCAAAACACCCTTGCCTTATCACGCATAAAGCTTTTACATAAAGCCGGACTCTTACTCCCCTGAAGCAGGGAATCCATCCTTTTGACAGTCTCCTGTTTTACAGGAAACTCTTAATCAATTACCAGATCACCACCTGCCCAGAGATGATAAAAAGTTGAATTAAACTGCTCCCTTGTTCGCATAAACTATTCAGCAGTTTGATGAAAAAGGGAACTGCTTACGCCATACAGGATGTATCTCCATTTTCGAGGCATATCAGTTTATTAAAGCCCTGAAAATGACCGATTTTGCGAATCCACTTCGAGAAACCGGTCATAAAAAAGCCCGGCGAGGGACTTTTTTATGCAGTGTAAGATACTAATTCAATTTAACTAACTAAATAGTTAGTTATATACTAAAAGTCAATAAAAAAGATCGAAATTACTTGAATTAAATATAGTTTTCTGCGATTAAACAGGAAAATCTGGTTATATAAAGGAGGCTCTGACCCCGGACAGCAACAAAATCCAGCCCGAAATCAGCAAAATTCAAAAAAAGCATTTACACCTTCATCCTGCCAAATTCTCTGTAAAATAGCAGGCATAACTATGAAAAATCTTTGTGTTTTCTGCGGATCAAGCGCAGGCAATAACCCGGTTTACAGCCGGACAGCCATTGAACTTGGCCGTTACCTGGCAGGCAGGTCCATAAACCTTGTCTATGGCGGAGGTGACGTGGGCTTAATGGGGATTCTCTCTTCGTGCATTATGGAGAACGGTGGCCATGTCACCGGGATAATCCCGGAATTGCTCCACGCCATGGTCCCGCACAAAAAAATAAGTGAACTCATTGTTGTACGCGACATGCACGAACGCAAATCTCTTATGTACCGAATGTCCGACGCGTTCCTCTGCATGCCGGGAGGTATCGGTTCGCTGGACGAGTTGATGGAATCATTCACCTGGCAGCAGCTGGGTTATCACAGTAAGCCCGTATGCGTGCTCAATGTGAACGGCTACTATTCAGCGCTTATTAATCAGTTTAAGTTTATGGTCGCAGAGGGTTTCCTGCGCAGGGAACATCTTGATTCGCTTATTGTCACAGACAGAATAGACGGACTCTTTGAACTTCTTGAATCCTTTAAAGTGAAGCATTTATCCAAAATCGACAGATAGAAATATTAAAAAATCAGTTTTCAATCAAAAATTCATCGACATACACATTGTTCAGCATTTATATGTATGATTAATCTGCGGCAGAAATCGATTATTTTAAAGATATTTCCACTGCCGGATATATTATTAATACCAACTGTATGGAGGCGCTTTATGGCAAAAACAGAAGACAAGAAAAAAGAGACCAAAAAAAAGCCGCTTAAAACACCAAAAGAAAAAAAGCAGGAAAAACTGGAAAAGAAAAATAAAAAAGACTGATCCGCGCAAACGCAGCAGAGAATCTGCTGCGTTTAATCTTCAGGACAGACATGGTAAAAAAATTTATATGGACATGGTTTCAAGGATATATTGTGAGAGCCTGAAACTCAGGGCGTACACCGTTGTTACAAAAGAAACGGCTGCTGAAATTACGTCTTTGCATAAAACTACACCCAATGCCACCCTTGCACTTGGAAGAAGCATCAATGCAGCAGCGCTTATAGCCGCAACACTTAAACCCGAATCCAACCAGAGCATACTGATGAAATTTTCCGGTGAAGGTCCGGTGCGCGAGGTACACGTGCAGTGTGATGCCTTCGGTAATGTGCGCGGATACATAGCCAATCCGGCACCGGATATCACAGACGATATCGGGACTTTAAGTTTCTCAAAGGCAATCGGTGCAGGCCTGCTTACCATAATCAAGGATCTGGGTATGGGTGACCCGTATAACTCTGTCACCCCGCTTCTCTACGGTGAAGTTGCCGCTGACCTGGCATACCACCTGACCACATCGGAACAGGTACCATCGGCAGTAATACTGGGGCTTAACATGGACAGGGATGGGGCCATCAGTTCTTCAGGCGGAATACTGATTCAGACATTCCCCGACACCGGACCTGAAGCAATAGAAAAAGTTGAAAGCAACATAAAAAGCATGCCGGCCTCTCTTGGCGACCTGCTTGAAAATGGAGAGAACATTCACAACATAGTATCAGGCCTGTTCGACAATCACAAAACAGAGATACTAAGCTCGGGACCGATAAAACACAAGTGCAGGTGCAGCCATGACATGCTCCTTGGACTGATGAAGACTGTTAATCACGAAGAACTTATGGAGATGATCGAAACTGACAAGGGCGCGTCGGTAACATGCACCTTCTGCAGAAAGGAATACAGATTTACAGAGGATGAACTGAAGACGCTTATCCATCCGGTTTAATAACAATCAATACGCTTTATAAGCCTGCAATCATTTAGAATGTATAAGCTCCTCGAGTGAAACAGCAAGGGTTGATATTTTTTTTGCATTTTTTGCCATAGATTCAGACTCCGTGGCCGATGACTGCACAGTCATATTTATCTCTGCAACGGATTTAAGGATCTCGTTGAATGCATGGTTCTGCTCATCAATCCACATGGCAATTTTATTCGATTCATTCTCAACACTCTGAAGACCGGTATTTACAACAGAGTTCAACTCCTGCTGGTTTTTGACAAATTTATAGATTTTTTTCATCATCGCCACTATCTCGCCAGTACTGGCCACGACTGAAGTTATCTTCTCTGTCACATCGTTAACATCAACTTTACCTTTCTGTATCTCGGAACCCGTCGATGTTATAAGATTGGCGATCTCCTTGATGCTTATTGCTGTCTGGTCAGCTAGCTTGGATATTTCGTCTGCAACAACTGCAAATCCGCGGCCCGATTCACCGGCCCTTGCAGCTTCGATGGCCGCATTCAGCGAAAGAAGATTAATCCGGTCCGAGATATCGTCAATTATATGGACAATATTTGTAATATCAGCTGCGCTTTTAAATATAAGGTCCAGGCTTGAATTCATTTTGTGCAATGATTTTTCACCGGAGTTCACCTTTTCGGCAATGCTGTCAGTCAGGGATATTGCCGATCCGGTTGTGTTCCCCACTTCAGTTATAATGTCCGACAAAGATTTCATGTTTTTAACCAGTCCCGCCAGGTCTCCTGTCTGCGACTGCGATGCAGTGTTCATGTTCTCCATGCCGGAATTGATCTCTTCGATAGAAGCTGTTATCTGCTCAAGCGACGCTGCCTGGCTCTGGGAATTTGCAGAAAAGGTTTCTGCCACCGATGAAAAATCACCCGAAAACCATGAAAGTTGGGTGGATGAATCCTGCGCGGAAGCAAACACCTTCTGCATCAGATAATACTGTTTCCTGTTAAGCTCCACCTCTTCGTTGATTCTGGCAATTGCTGATTCAAATATTCTGTTCAGTATAATTGCCACAACCATGGTTATTATAAATGCACACACACTGTATATACAGCCGTTTGCCGCTATTCCGAGCTGATCGGGGTTTAACCTGTCTCGTACGATCATGAAAAGAGCAATGTTATTACCTATGATAAAAAGGGTAACTGCAAGAACAAACTTTTTAGAAGTAAAAAGAGTACACACAACAATCATGGTGAGCAAAAAATAAAAGTTGGTACTGTAAATAGTATCGGGAAACTTAAACGCCCTGCTGTAAAGTCCCGCAATAAGCAGCAGTACTATTACAAGTACTGTTGTGGTTGATGAAGCTGTATAGTACCCCCGGGCCAGGAACAATGACGAAATG
>JAAYBQ010000168.1 GCA_012730035.1 Spirochaetota bacterium | reverse complement strand
TATATCAATAAAATATATCCTGTTGTTATATTCAGTAGCGTTAGGGCCTTCATCCGAATTACTCCCGGGATCATTAAAAAAATCCCCCCCTGTGACCATATCCCTGAACATTTGCGGGCGGTTGATGCTGCTGTTATCTTCAAGGTTATACAGCCAAAGTTCCTGACCATAGATTCCACCGCGACCGTTGCAGATAAGGTATGGATAATGTATATGTAAAATATTTAAAGAAACACCGTCCGGAATATCCGTTAGTATTGATGTCCCATATTCGGTGCCGTCTGTCACAAAAATAGCAGATTTTCCGTTCCTTGTTGTAATGCCGTAAATTTTATTATTTATTTTGATAAGATTTCCCGAAACAACAACCGTCTCCCCTGTGCTGTCTTCAAGTTCCTCTGTGCCCTCTGAGGTACCGTTACTTTTCCACAGAATAAAATCAAAACCGGAATTCTCTTTACCGGTGAAAACCAGTTGGCTGTTCAGCAAAGTGAGATTGGAAATTTGATACATGCCTGCGGGAGTAATGGCTGTGAGATTGCCCACTGTACCGTCTGTTCTGCAAACATGGTAACTTGAACCATCTGTTATATTCATATAGGCATAATCGCCCATGGTAACAAGATTTGAAAAAGCAGAATAATATGAATTCCCTGGCCCTGAATAATAATCCTGAATTATTTCAATTTTTGATCCATCAAAAACGTAAGGTTCAAACCCAGAATCAGAGCCACTAGTACCTGAGAAGAATAGAATTTTGTCTCGTAAAACCACATACTGATCAGTAATAGCATCTTCTGAATTTAATACTGGTCCTGCAGAAGTCTCATCGGCATTATAGATATTAATTCTTGAAGAAGAAGGCCAATTATCCGCTAAATAGAGTTGGGAATTATTAACGGTTATAAACCTATTATAATATCCCACTACGTAGTTATATAAATCTTTTGTTCCTGATTCAGTGCCGTCAGTCCTTATGATGCTGCTTAAGGTTCCATATTGTCCGCTGAAATAAAGTTTTTCATTGTAAATTGCCCAGGAACTCTCAAGAGTATGAACATTAAGAATCGTTACTGTATCCTTTATTTTTTCAGCATTGTCCCAGCTCCCGGTTTATGAATAGAGATCATGTTCGCTGTTATCACTGTCATAAACGCTCAGGTATAACGAATCTTTGTATGTCATCATCCCCCGCTGGACCGTTGCCGGGATGACCTTTCGCAGTACTATGTCGTAAATTTTAACTGACGCGAAAATAAAATCAGGGGTCGTATTCTTCACGGTACAGCAGAGTATATATTTTGCGCCCTCAGGGGGTACCGTATTTTCATCAAAGTTATAATAAAAAACATCGAGACCTTTATTCACTTCGTAAAAACAGCCTGTGCCTTTAAGTATGTTGTCAGGGCCGCTGCCCCAGTAGAGCCTGTATTTATTAACGTCGCTCTCATCAATGGCGGGCACAAAAGTAACAGTACCGCACAGTTCACCCTCGTCAGGGTCCGCGTCTATAAAAAATACCTCCTCAGCGCTGTTAAGCGGTACACCGGCAAGTTTGAACGCGTCAGAAAATATATTATTGCATGACAGCAGCCCCGCCAGGACAAAAATCATGATTAACGTTTTTGTTTTCATAATGCACCTCCTAAAAAACATAT
>JAAYBQ010000167.1 GCA_012730035.1 Spirochaetota bacterium | reverse complement strand
GGTTGTTCACGGTGTGGTAGCAGTCAAATTCTGAAAGTAGTGTGCCCGGCACTGAGTGTATTTCAGAGAATATTGTCCGTTCCCTTGTTTTACTGTTGCCCGTAACACGGATTTCTTTTACAGAAAGGTTGCCGTGTGTGTGTATAAAATTATCACGCTGTTCGTACAAATAATCTTTTTCGTACTTCCAGTCCTCAGAGCCGTTGCCTGCAGATGAGGGCACTTCTTCTGCTGATAAAGGCCCTTGAAACAGAATGATTGATAAAACTACTGTTATAATTAATCTGGAATTCATTTTTTACCGTTAACAGGAGTGATGTCAGTTATGGTTATCCGGCAAAAGGTCAGCAGGTCTTAGTCTACGTTCCAGTTCCAGCGACGATTTGCCGGTAAGCCTGATCTTTTTATTCTCTGCAGTGAATTCTATGTAAGGCCCGAATAAATTTCCGGTTTTGACGTTAGTGATTTTTTCGTAGCGTATTATAAAGGGACTGTGCATAAAAGTAAAAGGCCATATAGTGGAGAAGATCACACCTGCACCGGTAAAGCGTATGCGCGCGCACCTGTTGTAGCTAATCAGACCAAGGCGTACGCTCTGGAACGTGTACGAGATGTCGCCAAATCCTGTAGTCTCTGGAACCGGCGAATCGATGCTAAGCCTGCGCCATCCGCCCAGAAGAGAAAGTAATGCAAGTATGTTGCCCAGGAGAAATATAAAAAATACTGTAAACGTCACTGCTATAAGTAAACCTGTCTTCATTGCTTTTCTCCTCCGTTTACACTTATACCGGTTTTCCAGTTAACCTGAGACCGCTCTTGTCCGGTTCAGTAATAATCTCAATAAATCTGTTTCTTCCGGGTTTTTCTTCGATTACAACAGGAACATAGTACTCGTTATAGCCCGTGGTCATACCGTCCCTGACCTTCTCTGTGAGCATTGTGCATTTTCTGCCGCTGAACTTTTTATAGTATTCAATCTTCTGCTGAGTGTAAAGCTTTATAATGCGCTCGCTGCGTAATGTTTTGACCGATTCGTGTATGGCGCCGGGCATATCGGCCGCTGCGGTCCCCGGCCTGGGTGAGTATCTGAATGTATGTACATGGGAGAAAGGTACATTCTCTGCGAGGTTAACAGTCTCTTCAAATTCAGCTTCAGTTTCACCGGGAAACCCGACTATTATATCAGTGGTAAAGTTGAACAATGGGTCGATATCTTTAAGTCTGCGGACAGCATCAATGTACATCGCGCTGTTATACGGACGGTTCATGCGTTCCAGAACAGCATCGCTTCCGCTCTGTAGTGACAGGTGCAGGTGCTTAACCATTTTAGGGTGGGCAAAAAGACGGGTGAGTTTATCATCAGCTGCTTCGGGATCCAGTGAGGTCAGGTGCAGTCTGAAGTCCCCTTTTGTTAACAGCACCTGTTCTACAAGTGCCGCAAGGTTCATGCCCTGATGAGCGTACTTGCCGATGTTAACCCCTGTGAGTATGATCTCCCTGTAGCCGTGTTCAAGCAGTTGACTGAACTCAGCCAGTATATCTTCGGCAGGTCTGCTAACCGGTGCTCCGCGCATAAATGGTATAATACAATACGAACAATAGTTGTCGCAGCCGTCCTGAATTTTTAAACTGACCCTGTTAGTCGAACATTTTACCGGCGCGCGATAGTCGAAACGCGATGCGTCCCTGATTTCAATTTCATTTTTCTCCATTCCTGCTATGAGTTGCGGTATAAGGTACTTGCGGTCATTTGAAATGTAGGTAATGTTCGTGTCGTGCATGGTCTCATCGCCGGCGCAACCTGTTACTATAATCCGGCGCGGGCTGGCATCACCGCAGAGTTCCATGGCACGGTATATAAGCTGGCGGGTCTTGCGTTCGCTGCGCGACGTTACCGCGCAGGCGTTGATTATATATATGTCGGCATTCCCGGTGAAGGAAACAGTATGACCGGCCTCCTGAAGTGCTGTGGAGACAGATTCGATTTCTGACTGGTTCAGGCGGCAGCCCAGTGATGTTATGCGTATCTTCATGGATATAAATCAGGGGGCCGGGCGTATTCCTGTCAATTATAGTTCAATGATATTTCGGTAATTATGTTAAAAATTTTTTTTTGCAAAACAGTCAGAATTCCGGCATTGATTAAATTGTGGGATATTTTAAAGCTATCTGTACGGCTTTATTTTATTTTTTCAGGTGAATTTAAGAGCAAATTTTTTTAAATACTCCGGTGTTAATTTCTTAATTATTTTGCAGAATAAAATGCTCTATTTTATCCTCCGACGAAGCCGCAGCGTGAATTAATGCAGCCTTTTGACATTGATAAAGATTTTCAGCAATAATTACTGGAATACACGACAGTGTCAGGGATTGGAATAAAATACCTTTTATTCAAGATAAAAAAATAGAAAGCAGTAATGCTCATGCATTTTTATAAATACATGGAAAAATGGCCTGGCGGAACAAAAGTGGGTATGCGTATTTTATGACGATTTTAAAATTACAGATGATGAATTTTTGCAGTGATGAAATATTTTCTATATTCTCATACTTTCAGAGAAGTCGGGCTTTGAAGTATTGAACCTGGTTGCGGAAGATTTTTAACGTTTTGCAGAATTCAAAAAGAAATACACAGGGATCAATTTGACGGAATTCTTATCAGGCAGGCAATCAGCAATAAACTGACAATTATATCGAAGGAATAACGGTTTCAAGATTATCAATGTTATGGATTAAAGATTAACTGGTTAATTCTGTAAACCATACAGGGCGGTATAACCCGCCCCGCCGGTAATTTTATTTTCCTGCCATCATGGACTCAATGTCCGATTTAACATCTGTTATTGGTGCTATTCCGAACTTTTCGACCAGCACGTTGAGTACATTTGGCGACAGGAACGCCGGAACCGTAGGCCCGAGCTTTATATTTTTAACCCCGAGGTAAAGGAGTGCCAGAAGAACAGCCACTGCCTTCTGCTCATACCATCCAAGGTCAAAAGAAAGCGGCAGCTTGTTGATATCATCCAGACCGAATATTTCTTTAAGCTTGAGCGCGATAACCGCAAGTGAGTATGAATCATTGCACTGCCCTGCGTCCAGTACTCTCGGTATGCCACCTATGTCGCCAAGCTGCAGCTTGTTGTACCTGTACTTTGCGCAGCCCGCTGTGAGTATTACCGTATCGGCGGGCAGGTTCTTTGCAACATCTGTAAAGTATTCACGCGACTTCATCCTGCCATCGCATCCTGCCATGACAACAAAACGCTTTATAGCGCCGCTCTTAACCGCATCAACCACTTTATCTGCAAGCGCGAAAACCTGTGCGTGCGCAAAACCTCCGAGAATTTCTCCCTTTTCGATCTCGACGGGTGATTTGCATTTTTTCGCAAGTTCAATAATTCCGGAGAAATCCTTGGAGCCGTCACTGCCGGCTTCAATGTGCTTTACACCGGGGTAACCGGTCATGCCCGATGTGAAAATGCGGTTTTTGTATTCATCTTTAACCGGGGTAATACAGTTTGTTGTCATCAAAATCGGACCGTTGAACGACGCGAATTCCTTATCCTGTTTCCACCATGCGTTCCCGTAGTTACCCACAAAGTGGCTGTACTTTTTGAACGCAGGGTAATAATTGGCAGGGAGCATCTCGCTGTGCGTGTAGACATCAACGCCCGTACCCTCGGTCTGTTTAAGCAGCTGTTCCATATCCTTCAGGTCATGGCCCGAAATGAGTATACCGGGATTGTCTCTTACGCCGATGTTGACTTTTGTCAACTCCGGGTTTCCGTATGTTGTTGTGTTGGCTTTATCAAGCAGCGCCATGACCTTTACTGCTGTTTCGCCGCATTTCATCACAAGTCCGATCATCTCATCTGCCGGCAGGTCTTTAAGTGTGGACGCAAGTCCGTCTATCATGAATCTGAAAACATCATCGTCCGTATATCCTAGAACGTAAGCGTGATGTGCATAAGCCGCTACTCCTTTG
>JAAYBQ010000017.1 GCA_012730035.1 Spirochaetota bacterium | reverse complement strand
CAATTAAAAAAGCCCTTTTAACAAAGGGCTTTTTTAATGCTGTGTATCCTGGATGTTATTTATTTGTTCTGGCCGAAAGAGGCTGATTGTATTTGAAAAGGTTTTCAACAGTTTCTTTAACTACCGGGTCATTTGTATTTTTACAGTATACGGAATACTTGAGGATGGGATACTCTTCACCGACAATGCGAACTTTGTAGAAGTTGGTTGCAAACTGAAGGTAATATCCCCCGGCCCTTTTACCGTATGCAAACTGCCCGGCAATTTTATTTACTTCATCGATATCCCTGTACATAACATTAAAGCCGTAAACATCTGATCCGATTGCTATCTCATCCCAGCTTTTAACGATTGTTTCAAGCTCCTGCATGGAATACATGTAATCTGTGAAGTTATTCTTATAGACTGTTCCCGCAATTATATCCTTTTTCAGTTGAACAATATCTTTGTTCCAGAATCTGGAATCGGATTCTTTCCTTACATGCATCCTTTTATATAAAGGGTAGTAATCTACTACTTTATCGATTGTATTATCTGCTCCCTTGTCCAATATATAGACAATCCTCTTGTCGAGAGTTGTAAAATCTCCAATTATAATAATTGTATCGTTCCCAATAGCCTGAAGAAAAAAGTAGTTTCTGTTGTCTTTTGGTACGGGGAGCATTTGAATTCTGCCCAGGGTAAGCGGTTTAACCTGAAGATCGTCGAATTCCGATGATGTTCCAATACCTGCTGCAGCCATTACAATGAGAATGATTCCTGTAAAGATTTTGAATGTCCTTTTCATGATATACTCCTGTTTTATTGTTTATGAGAGTTTTGAAATGCTTTCTTTAAGTCTGGAGAGCATTTCGCTGTACTCTTTCTGTTTAAGCCTCTCCTTCTCTATAACATCTGCAGGGGCGCGCCCGATAAAGTTTTCGCTGGTCAGTTTAGCGTTCACTTTTTCTAACTCGGTACTTATCCTGCCGGTCTCTTTTTCCAGCCTTGCCTTCTCTTTCTCAACATCGATCAGGCCCTTCAGCGGCAGAAATATTTCAGCATCCGCCATAACCGCAGAGGCATCTGTCTTGTCAGGACTGTAGGCAGCATCAAGACTTATGGACTCAACCTTTGCCAGAGCCTGTATGTGCAGCGCCTCGGAATTCACAACCTCCGAAATCAGGGCAGATGAAGTTCTGAACACAACATCTGCCTTTTTCTCCGGCGCGATGTTCATCTCGCCGCGTACATTGCGTATTTTGTAAACTATCTCCTTGAAAGTCTCGGTGTACCGCGACTCATTTTCGAATGCAAAGTTTTCATTAAAAACGGGCCATTGTGATACTATAATGTCCCCTTCGTCTGTATCCTTTATCTTCTGCCATATCTCCTCGGTTATAAATGGCATAAAGGGGTGCAGAAGCTGCAGGCCTTTTTTCAGAACATGGAAAAGCACCTGCTTTGCAGTATGCGAAGATTCAGCACCTGTATTTCCTTTGCCGTAAATTCTCTGTTTTACCAGTTCAACGTACCAGTCACAAAACTCGTGCCACCAGAACTCGTATATGGTGTTTGCCGCCTCGTTGAACCTGTATCCCTCCAGAGCGTCGTCCACCTTTTTAATAGTGGTGTTAAGTAAATGTAATATCCATTTGTCGAACTTTTCAAGTTTATTATTATCAATTTTTTCAGGTTTAAAGTCGTCTCCAAGGTTCATAAGTATAAACCGTGTGGCGTTCCATATTTTATTGCAGAAAGACCTGTATCCTTCGATTCTTTTTTCCGAAAGAATAATGTCGCGTCCCTGGGCGGCAAAGGCGGCCAGTGTGAACCTGAAAGCGTCTGTGCCGTAGCTGTCCATCATTATGAGGGGGTCTATAACATTCCCCTTCGATTTGCTCATTTTCTGGCCGTGCTCATCGCGTACCAGTGCATGAATATACACATCGGTAAAAGGGATATCGTCCATGAATTTTACACCAGTCATGATCATGCGCGCAACCCAGAAGAATATTATGTCAAAACCGGTCACGAGAACGCTGGTGGGGTAATATTTTTTCAGTTCGGGGGTTTTGTCAGGCCATCCCATTGTTGAAAAGGGCCAGAGCGCCGAGCTGAACCATGTATCGAGCACATCTTCGTCCTGGCGGATTTCAGTTGATCCGCACTTTCCGCATTTATCGGGATCTGTCATGCTTACTGTTACGTGGTCGCATTTGCTGCAGTAGAAGGCTGGTATTCTGTGCCCCCACCATAACTGCCTGGATATACACCAGTCGCGTATGTTGTACATCCATTCAAAGTAGGTCTTCTCCCAGTTTTTCGGGACAAAGCGTATTTTTCCATCTTCAACGACTTTTATAGCCTGTTCAGCAAGAGGCTTAATCTGCACAAACCACTGTCTGGAAAGGTAAGGCTCAATTACCGTGTTGCATCTGTAGCAGTGTCCCACGGAGTGTACATGTTTTTCTATTTTTTCAAGCAGGCCCAGTCTGTCAAGGTCCTCGACAATTTTTTTTCTGGCATCATATCTTGTCATGCCCGCGTAAGCGCCGCCGTTGCTGTTTATCACAGCGTTTTCATCCATTATTATTATCTCTTCAAGATTGTGTCTTTTACCCATCTCAAAGTCATTTGGATCATGCGCCGGGGTAACCTTTACAAATCCGGATCCGAAGTCCTTGTCAACATAGGAATCCGCGAAGACCGGGATTTCACGGCCCATCAGCGGCAGGATTACTGTTTTACCAATAAGCCGGCTGTTTCTTTCATCTTCAGGGTTGACAGCAACTCCCGTATCACCGAGCATTGTTTCAGGGCGAGTGGTTGCCACGATAACAAAATCGTCGCTGCCTTTAACCGGATACTTTATGTGCCACAGGTTACCGTCAAGCTCCCTGTATTCAGTTTCAATGTCGGACAGGGCTGTTTCGCAGCGCGGGCACCAGTTGATAATCCTGTAGCCCCGGTATATAAGGCCCTCGTCGTACAGTGTGACAAAGACCCTGCGTACTGCCCGTGAAAGGCCTTCGTCAAGAGTGAATCTTTCACGCTGCCAGTCCAGTGAAGATCCCAGCCGCTTCAGCTGGCCCTGTATCTGGTTGCCGGAATGCTCCTTCCACTGCCAGACACGTTTTTCGAACTCTTCGCGCCCCAGGTCATGCCTTGACCTCCCCTCTTTTGCGAGAAGACGCTCCACAACATTCTGTGTGGCTATACCTGCATGGTCGGTCCCGGGCATCCAGAGTACGGATCGTCCTTTCATCCTCTGCCGCCTGGCAAGTATGTCCTGCAGTGTGTTGTTAAGTGCATGACCCATGTGCAGGTTTCCTGTTACGTTTGGAGGGGGTATTACTATCGAGTAGGGTTCTTTGCCGTCATTAACATCGGCGTGAAAGTAACCGGCTTTTTCCCAGTGCTCATACCATTTTTTTTCTACATCTTTTGGTTCATATGATGAAGGAAGTTCCATTGCTCACTCCGGGGATCGTTTGATGTAAAGTCTATTAATTAACGGAAACGGGAGGTGTCAATAAAATTTGAACGGGCATGCTGATTTATGACAGTAAATGCCCGTGGAGAAAGAAAAAAATTTTAAATTCTGTACTTTTCCATGTCGGCCGATGTTTCCATAAGTTTACTTGCAACATCCTTTCCTTCAAGGGCAACGTTCCGGTTGCCGCGTGCTTTTTCCGAGGCCTTCGCTGTAATTGATGTTGTTTTTTCGCTGAATGATGTTATGCGTTTTATGTCGTCTACTATCCGCATGTTGTTATTGTTTATATCAGTGACTGATTCCATTACCATGCGTGATTTTTCCCTTACCGAGTTCATTCTCTCGAGCATTTCCCTGAAAACGCTCTCGGTATTTCCGATCATCGCGTCCTGCTGGCGGTTGGCTGCACTCAGGCTGTTGACCGCCTTAAGCGATTCATCTACCTGGTTTTTCATCCCATTAAGGATGCCTCCGATACTCTCGGCGGACTCACGGCTCTGGTCTGCAAGCTTGGAAATTTCATCTGCCACAACGGCAAATCCACGGCCCGCCTCACCTGCGCGAGCAGCCTCGATCGAGGCATTCAATGACAAAAGGTTTGTCATGTCCGATATTTCACGAATAATGTTGATTACGTTTCTTATCTCCTCCGACTGCTTCAGCAACCCTGTAATTGTTTCGTTCACCCTTGTTCCTTCGTTTCTTACAATGGTGCTGTTTGACGTAAGATTCTCGACAACCTTCAGGGCGTCCGTGACCTTGGCGACCGTATTATCAGACTCGTTGCCCATTTCTGAAGCAAGGGTCATGCAGCTGTTTATACTTTGACTTACATCGGAGCTGAGCTTCATCTGATTTTGCAGATTGTCTGTAACTTCAAGGGTGTCCTTTGATACTTCGTTGAGTGCGAGAGAAACATTCCCTGCGTTTTCTGCCAGTTTTTCAACTATGTCATATACTTTTTTTGAGTTTTCGACAAGTACAGCTGCTGTCTTAAGTATGTCAGCTATCAGTGATTTTTGCTTCTGTTGTTCATCATTAATCATGTTGAGCTTTTCGTCATTTATTTCGTTCGAAAGCCTTGTAGTGCTTATATATACTACGGCAAAGAGGATTACGCACGCCATGAGGATTGTATAATCGGTGGTGATGTAGGGATCGTCAAATCCCATGAATACAATTAGCCATATAATGCGCGCGGCATTAATAAATACCATGGCTATGCAGCTATATTTCATAAGGTTAAGGTTAAAATAGAGAAGGTACATGGAGAGCATGGGGAGTATGTAAACGAAAACCATGGTCCTTGTGCTTGAAAAAACAGAAAATATATACAGTACAAAATACCCAAACAGGGTTATATATTTTATCTTTTCATCATTTTTATTGATTCTGTAAAGAATAGTGGCCCATAGCAGGGGGATCATCATAATAATAAAAAATATTATTATATAGTTCAGTGTCTTGGCGCCTTTAAAATATTCAACTACATATCCCAGAAAGAGAAATGTGTCCAGAATCCAGTTTATAAGTATTACATTCCTGTTTATTTTGAAAAGACTTGTTTCAAGATTTTTGACAGACATAAGTCCTCATTTTAAAAGAATCTGCATGCTCATAAAGTTGGTTGACACGCTTGTTTTTTAATATATTCACAAGTAACGGGGAATGTCAACCAGATGCTGGTGTAACAGAGGTCCAATATTGAAAAAAATAATCCCGGCAGCACTAATAATGATATTATTTGCGGTAAATAACGCATATTCTGACGGAATGGGGCAGTCGCCGGGAAATTCTGCTTTAAGTGGTATATTCAATTATGATCATCCTGTACGCAAAGCTGAAGGGGATAAAAAATGGAGTTTTAACCTCTCCGGGTCATATACCGGCAAAAGGGGTAATACCGAGACTATGAGAACCGGCTTTAATTCATACCTTCAGTTTGATGATAATATTTCCCTGTTAAGGATTGCAGGTGTAAGGGCCGGCTACAAGCGCGAGTTTGATACTCACACAAAGGAATACCTTGAACAGAATCCCCTTGTTAAAAAAACCGATTCAACATTCTACTGCCAGGCAGGTATTACATTCTGATGAATAAGCAATTGCCGGAGATTATCGCATCAGAAATTACAGGCTGCTTCACAAGGGGTCTTGACCTGGATGAGGACATCAGGCATTTTTTTGTGTCATGCGAAGGTCTGGCCAGTTCTGCACACATAGCTGAATTTCTTAATAACTGCATCAATGATTCATCCCCTGTGTATGACCTCATCTTTTATCCCGACAGAGAGATGCGTTTACGGATAGAGTCCCTGATACCGGCTGCAGGCCTTGACCCGGATGCGATAAGTAATGTCATCTCTGCAGTATGTTCTACACGATGTGACATCATTGTTAATACGGTCCCGGAGCCCGTCAGTCTGGAATGGAGCCGTTTCAGTTCCCATGTTTACAGTTATATAAAAAAACTGAATCTTGATATAAACACAGGTATATTTCATGGTCAGGATGCGGTTAATTTTATTGATGAGCGGATAATACTAAGGAGCGGCAGGTACGTTTGTTCGGGTGAAAGTGCTGAGTTTCTGGGCACACTTGCCAGACGCGCAGCAGAGGAGAACCTGTCCGGTTTCATTGATCTTTTCATATTCGCGCTGAAGATAATCGGGTGTAAAAATACAGGGATTCCTGAACTGTTTGAAATAAGCAAATGCTTTTACGAGGCGGCAATAAGTGATGCGGCCGAGTTCAGCAGGATTCTGGGTAAATACAGCATGGAATATGTGATGGCCAGGAAAATAAACATTCCTCTTATAAGTCTTGACGAGGCGGCCGGTGCAATAAGAAAAATTGATACTATTACCAGCCTGGTTTACGGATTTATAATCCCTGCCGCTGACAAGGGAGTAGAAATGCTCCTTAAAAACGGCGAACTGACCGTGCTATAATGAATTTTACTGAAATTAGGAATGCTAATTAAGCTCTATCTGCAGAATTTTGATTTGAAAAAAAACTTGTTTATTATGATTATATAATTACAGTAGGTTTTTTGTGTCTTACTATTATACATTTACGAGGCGATTATGGGCTGCACAGTTGCTATTGGGACCCAGTGGGGTGATGAAGGGAAAGCGAAAATGGTCGACTACCTGACAAGGGATTCGGACATAGTAGTAAGATACCAGGGCGGAGCGAATGCCGGACACACAGTTGTTGTAGGTGATGCAAAATTCGTTTTTCATCTAATACCGTCCGGAATACTTCACGAAGGCAAAGAGTGTCTTATAGGTAACGGAGTAGTACTTGATCCGGTTGAACTTGTTGACGAGATAGACCTTCTTGAAAAAAAAGGGCATAAGGTCAGGGATAAACTGCTTATATCCGATTCCGCGCATCTTATTATGCCCTATCACAAGGAGCTGGATGGCGCACTCGAAGAGATGAGTGAATACAAGATTGGCACAACCAAGAGGGGTATAGGTCCCTGTTATGCGGATAAATGCCTGAGGCTCGGCATCAGGACCGGGGATATTTTTAATACAGATTATTTGATAAAGCGTGTTTCAAACGCTCTGAAGATTGCCAATCTTCAGCTCGCAGCTATGAAAAGTGAAAAGGCGTTCATGCTCGATGAAATAATGGATATGCTTGAAACCTTCAAGACCACGGCCGGCGCGATGATTGTAAATACACAGCAGCACCTGCATGATGCTGCAAGGCATGGTAAAAGAATTCTGCTCGAAGGTGCGCAGGGATATGCGCTGGACATAGATCACGGGACTTACCCCTATGTGACTTCGTCTAATCCTACAATTGGCGGAGCGCTGCTGGGATCAGGGCTGAACGCGTCCGACATAGACTCGGTAATTGGTATTACTAAAGCCTATGTCACGCGTGTCGGAGAGGGGCCTTTTCCGACTGAAGCGGCCGATGAGGAGAGTGAAATACTCCGGGTGAATGGAAATGAATTCGGAGCGACCACGGGAAGACCAAGAAGGTGCGGATGGTTTGATCTTCCACTTGTGAAGAAGTCGATTGCTATTAATGGAATAAAGCAGATTGCCATGACAAAACTTGATGTACTCACGGGATTTGATAAAATCAATGTGTGCATAGGCTACGATCTTCATGGGCAAAGGGCTGATGATATATGCCTGTCAAAGGTTGGCAGCGTCAAACCGATTTTTATTGAACTTGACGGCTGGAAGGAGAATATTTCTAAATGCAGGAATTTTGATGAGCTTCCCGTGAATACCAGAAATTATATTAAATTCATAGAAGATGAACTTGAAGTGCCTATAGCATTTGTCTCCGTGGGGCCCGGAAGGGAATATACGTTCAAACGATAATGTATATGAAACATAAATAATCCGCTGAAAGTCTCAGCGGATTATTATTTTTAAGAATGATGCCATAAATTATTGGAGGGTACTTTTTTTTTGTTTTTTTTTAATTTTATTGACAGTTGTAATCTCATTTTGTAAAAGGTTTTTACTTTCGTGCGAGTCGCTAGCTCAGTCGGTAGAGCAACTGCCTTTTAAGCAGTGGGTCCGGGGTTCAATTCCCCGGCGACTCAAACAAAAGTAAACTGCATGTCCCCGTCGTCTAGGGGTCCAGGACTACGGGTTTTCATCTCGTCAACAGGGGTTCGAATCCCCTCGGGGATGCATAAAGGTTAAGAGCCATATAAAAAGCTGTTCTAATGAACAGCTTTTTTTTATTTTAAAGAAATTTTTTCATTGCGGGAGAGGGAACCCCTTTTTCAAAAATAAATGGATCTCCGCCTGCGCGGAGATGACATAGAGTTTTATTACATAATCTCTTCGAGCGAATCGCTGACTGCTGATGCGGTTTTTTCTATATCTTCATTCGAATGTGCTGATGACAGAAATCCCACTTCATAACCTGATGGTGATAGATACACTCCCCTGTTGAGCATTGCACCGTGAAATAAGGCAAAGAGTTTCATGTCGCATCTGCGCACATCGTTGACCGTGTTTATTTTTTTCTGGTCTGTAAAATAGAAACAGAAAATTGATTCAATGCTGTCGAAGAGTATTTTGCCTTTATACTTTTCCAGCAGAGGACTGATAAGCGATCTGAACTTTTCACCTTTATTTTTAAGCGACTGATAAAAACCTTCACTGCGCGTACTCTTCAGCATTGCGATACCTGCCGCCATCGCAAGGGGGTTGCCCGAAAGAGTGCCGGCCTGGTAGACCGGGCCTTCGGGAGAAATCATTGACATGATATCATTCCGTCCGCCGTATGCCCCTACGGGTAGGCCGCCGCCAATAATTTTTCCCAGCGTTGTCAGGTCGGGTTTTACTCCGAAGTATTCCTGGGCGCCGCCATGCCCGAGCCTGAAGCCGGTTATAACTTCGTCAAATATAAGGAGCACATTGTGTTTTGTGCAGAGTTCGCGTACGCCTGCCAGATAGCCTGGAGCCGGCAGTATGAGCCCATAGTTGCATGGAACAGGTTCAAGTATAACTGCAGCAATGTTCTGACCCTCATTTTCAAGGAGTGCTGCGAGGGCGTCGAGATCATTGTACGGGACAACAAGCGTATCCTGCGCATTTCCCTTTGTTACACCTGCAGAATCAGGTGTACCGAAAGTCGCAAGTCCGGAACCCGCAGCAACAAGCATGAAATCGGCGTGTCCGTGGTAGCAGCCGTCAAGCTTTACTATTTTGTCACGGCCTGTAAATCCGCGCGCAAGCCTTATTGCGCTCATGACAGCTTCTGTGCCGGAGCAGACAAATCGTACTTTTTCTATCGACGGGACCGCGTTTATCACCATCTCGGCAAGCTCAACTTCGAACCTGTGGGGTGTGCCGAAACTTGTACCTTTAAGTGCAGTTTCTCTTACAGCCTCAACTACTGAATCATCAGCATGGCCAAGAATCAGGGGGCCCCAGGACATGCAATAGTCGATGAATGAGTTTCCATCCTCGTCTGTAAAGCAGCTGCTCTTTCCTTCGCGGATAAAGCGTGGAGTTCCTCCAACTGACTTAAAGGCTCGTACAGGGGAGTCAACCCCGCCGGGAAGAAGCTGTTGAGCACGTTTGAATAAAGTTTCGGATTTTGATGTATTCATGGATTGTTTCCTTAAAACCATTTATTCTTCAGTATATCAGTTGTATGATACGAGATGACCATGTCAGCACCAGCGCGAAAAAACGATGTCATAATTTCTGTTACCACCCGCTGTTCGTCAATCCAGCCGTTTGACGCCGCGGCTTTGACCATTGAGTATTCACCGCTAACGTTGTAAACGCAGAGGGGAAGCAGTGAAACCTGGCGCGCCCTGTAAATAATATCCATGTATGAAAGCGCGGGTTTAACCATTACTATGTCTGCACCCTCGTCTATGTCCGACATTATCTCTTTTTCAGCTTCGCGTGCATTTCTGAAATCCATCTGGTAGCTTCGTCTGTCACCAAACTGCGGAGCGCTCCCCGCCGCATCCCTGAACGGTCCGTAAAAACCGGAACAGAACTTGGCTGAATATGCCATGATCGCAGTGTTGTCAAAACCCCGGTTGTCAAGCGCGTCGCGAATTGCTGCAACACGGAAGTCCATCATATCTGAGGGCGCGACTATGTCGGCTCCGGCTTCTGCGTGGCTTACGGCTGTTTTTGAAAGCAGTTCAAGTGTGGGATCGTTGAGTACCTGGCCGTTGCTGACTATGCCGCAGTGGCCGTGGTCTGTGTACTCGCAGAGGCATACGTCTGTTACAACAAGCAGCGAATCGCCAAACTCGCGTTTTATTTTGCGGACTGCTTTCTGGACGATCCCCGATTCTGAATAAGCACCTGAACCCACTGCATCCTTTTCATCCGGTATTCCGAAAAGGAGTATGGATTT
>JAAYBQ010000166.1 GCA_012730035.1 Spirochaetota bacterium | reverse complement strand
CTACGCCTTCGCCCTTTGACATCAGCTTCAGGTATTCAACATATTTGTCCATTTCGCCAAAGCGAATGCCAAAATCGTGAATGCCTCTTTCAGTCATTTCCATGGCCCAGATTATCACGTCGCCGGCGCTTATGGTGTCGAGCCCCATGTCGTCGGCTACCTGATTTGCCTTGAGGATGGCTTCCGCATCCTTGTTGCCTGCATTGGGACCTGCAACTGCTATACTCTCATATTCGGGTCCTTCGCATATGGCATCTCCCATCTTAATGAAATTACCACATCCAAGGCCACAGCTTCCGCAACCTCTTTTACCGTTAAGCTTTTCCATATAGACATCGCCATTATAGTCTGTCCAATCGGGATCCGTTGCATCAGAAAAATTCTTATATGGCAAAATTCCGCCGTCCTGACACGCCTCTAAAAATGCTGTGGTTCCCAGATCGAAAACAAAGGTATTGTCTTCCTGTAATGTATCTTCTTTTTCTATCTCGGCAATCCTTTTGACTGCCTCTACAATATTTGGTATTTTAACGCTGCCGGTGCCCTTAACAACAACAGCCTTAAGCTTTTTACTACCCATTACAGCGCCCATGCCACCTCTTCCTGCCTGTCTGTAGTAATCGGAAGTGATGCATGCCATACCGGAAAGTGTTTCTCCTGCCGGACCAATAGTCAGTACGCTGTAGTCGTGATCATACTTATCAATCAGGATGCCCTCTGTCTCATGGCAACCTTTGCCCCAAAGCTCTGCAGCGTCTTCGAATGTTACTTTGTCATCCTCGATAAGCAGGTATCCGGGTTTGTCTAAAGCTCCTTCGATGATAATTGCATCATAACCTGCATATTTGATGCGCAATGCGGAGTGTCCGCCAATAGAGCAATCGCAAATGGTCCCCGTTGCAGGTGACTTACCGGCTACACCAAGTTTGCCGGAACAAGGTATGGAAGTTCCTGTCATAGGGCCAGTCATAAATATGAGTTTATTATCGGTGGAAAGCGGATCAATGCCGGGTTTAAGCTCCTCATAAAGGTACTTTATGGCAAGTCCTTTTGACCCGATATACTTTTCCGCCCAATCCATGCGAAGGGGCTCTGCTTTTGCTGTTTTCTTACTCAGATCAACTCTGAGCACATTGTTTTGATAACCTAACATGCTTTTGCCTCCTTCCTATTCAAAAGTCAATGCCCCTTGAGGGCAGACCTTCACGCACATGGGGTCTCCGTTACAGGTGTCGCATATGTAAGATTTTTTTCCCCTGAGGCGAACTACCTTTCTCGGACATTTTGTTGCACATGTACCACAACCGATGCAAACATCATGATTAACTGAAATTTTATCTTCCATGGTTATTGCGCCGGTGGGACAGTTTTTAAAGCAGATGCCACACAAATTACAATAGGAATCCTTGTACTTGAGCTCTCCGCCTTTGTCGTAATAGGTCTCAATAAAAATGCGGGCTTTAGAAGGTGCGAATACTCCTTCATGTGTTGCGGAACATACCTGACCGCAAAGTTGACAGCCGATGCATTTTGATTTTGAAAACCTCAGTCTTTTCATGTGATACCACATCCTTTCAAAAGAGATCGTCTTCATAGCAAAATGCGTCTCTGTTCTCCTTTGCGCAATGGCAGGCTGAAGAATTACTCCCGCAACCCTATCGTTTTCGCATCCATAGTCGGCAATCCATGGACCACGAAAATCGGAGATCAAAAACGTCTTTATGAAGCTAAGAAACCTTAGCACACTTACTATACTATAAATGTTGCGAATTGTCAAAAACAAAACGATAATGTGTTGTAAGCAATCACTCCCATTTCGGCTCTTGAGTTAGTTGGAATCTCATTTGTCTATTACAAAACCAATTCAATAAAAAAGTGGCCATAGGGTCTGGCCCCTGGCCACTTTGTAGCAAATGATAAACTGGGTCTAGCCCTTTGTTTGCAGTACAAGACATTTGCTACATTTCGTGTATTGTTCTTTGTATTATGTCATCCTGCATTTCTTTGCACAGCTCGACAAAGAAAGCGCTATATCCTGCAACTCGGATAATCAATGACTTATATTGTTTTGGATTTTTCTGTGCTTTCCTCAATATCTCGCTGGAGATGATGTTGAATTGCGTATGATAAATATTTAGATCAACAAATGATCTAATCAGTGAAACGATTCTCTTGTTGCCCTCAACTCCCTTTGCAGTAATCGGATCCAAACGGATATTTAGCAGTGTGCCTGCAACATGCGCATCATGATTTATTTTTGAAACAGATTTCAAAACCGCTGTTGGACCCTTTACATCTGTTCCGCTCTTGGGGGAACACCCATCCGCTAGTGGCGTTCCTTCTAGCCTGCCATAAGGAAGTGCAGAAACAACCTGGCCATGTGGAACGTGGGAAGCCACAGGATAAAGGCCGGAAATATATTTCGGTCCTCTGTACGATGAATACTGCGTTATTTGCTCAAATGCAAAGTCTGTCATCTCTCTGACGAACTCATCAACATAATCATCATCATTCCCATAAAACCTGCCATTTGCTTCAATCATGGCTTTTAAGGCTTCATACCCCACAAAATTCTTCTTTATCGCGTCCACTAACTCATTCATGGAAATCTTCTTTTTCTCGTACACAAACTCATTAATTACTGATAATGAATTCGCCAAGTCTGCAATACCGGTTCCAATAAACGCAGGACCTATAGTCAATTCTGCACCGCCTGAAGTTATGTCTTTCCCGCTCTCAATACAACCATCTATCATTGCTGACATATATGGATACTGAGTATACTGTTCATGCAGCCTCTCACAGATATGGCAGGCTGTTGCAATATTCTTAATATAGTAAGCAAGCTGCTGCTTAACCGCATCCTTGAATTCGATAAATGTCATTTTCGACGGATCGCCTGTTTGTACGCCAGCTTACTGACTGGCAACATTTCATACACCTCACTTTCACTAAATCTGAATAATGGCAGATAAACGACAACCATACGAGTATAAATAGCTTTCAATATAAAATTATAGATTAACATTCATAATATTGTAATTATCCTCAGGTCTACACTTCTGGTTCGCCCAATATTTTTTCTTCTTAAAGTATCTTGTTATTTTCAATCCTAATATCCAAAGGTAGCAACCACGAGTTAGCCCTCGTAGAGCCGTATCCCTTTTATATTGTCTTAACTTGGTGCCCGTTATACTTATGGGGCACTTTTTGTGCCATTAATCATGCATTAGAGGCCGGGATGGATGAGCATCTTTATAAGCAGTAACCAAATTTTTGGTGTTTTTTAATGTTTAATCCTGTATAATGTATTCACTGCTTTGTTCGTAAGCATGCAAGACTATCTTTATCGAACAGCCATTCAGGAATAAAAAATAATTGAGGTTAGCTATGTTAAACGAAACGCTCAGAGCAGCCTGGGCAGAGATTGATCTTGACTGCATAAAGCACAACATTACTCAGATTAAAAACCGGGTAGGGAATGTACAGATAGTGGGTGTAGTTAAAGCCGACGGTTATGGCCACGGAGCTGTAAAGGTGTCAAATGTGCTCATTGATAACGGTGTTTCAATACTGGCTGTGGCCACATTAAACGAGGCCAT
>JAAYBQ010000165.1 GCA_012730035.1 Spirochaetota bacterium | reverse complement strand
TTAGCGTCGGCTCCATTCTGCAGAAGTATTGTGATTATTGCAGAGGCGTGTTCCGATTCCTTCTGCATGCACGCAGTGTGAAGAACGGTCTGTGCTCCGCGCATTTTATAGTTTACCGCGGCTTTGCCTTTTATCATTATGCCAACCATTTCCGGATCACCACCTGAAACAGCAGAGTCAAGGGGTGAGCCTGTGGCATCATCAAAACTGACGTTCGGGTCAGCGCCCCGCTCAAGCAGCAGTCTTGTTATATCCCTGTTTCCGCTTTTAACGGCATGGAATATTGCCCTGTCGCCGTCTTTTGTGTACGCATTTGCACTGGCACCTGAATCAAGAAGTTTAAGGACACTATCGTATGCTCCTGCAGCAGTCATGTCAAGGTTCATCAGCTCATGTGACGGGTCAGCCGGAAATGCAGTACCGGCCAGTACAAGGAAAATTACAGGTATCAGAAAGAATTCAGGTTTCATCTTTATGCTCCATAGTTCAGATATGGTTAAATTAACTGTAAATTACTTTTATGGCAAGATAAAATCGCGATTACCGGCGAGCAGTATTATACCCTGAAAAACCCCGGATTAATCTGGAAGGGGGAAACTTCGATGTTCACTGCCCGTGATATGTTTATAAACGATAAAGGATCACTTAAAGTGCAGCTTGTTTCAGTGCTGACTATCGTCAATGTAAATGGACCTGCATAAGACCAGGGTGAACTACTGCGCTGGCTTGGAGAATTCGTGTGGTTCCCTACATCGCTTCTTCCATCTGAATATGTTTCATGGTCTGCAGTGGACTCATCAACTGCAATACTTGATATGAACTACAACGGATTGTCTGTTTACTATAAAGTCAGTTTTAATGCAAAAAACGAAATCTCCCGGATAGAAACAAAACTCTACATGGACGGAAAAAGGTTCGAGATATGGATCGGTACACCTTATGATTACAGGGAGATCAATGGTACGATTATCCCGGTAAAAATTGAAGGTGCATGGGACCTTGATTCGGGATATTTTCCTTATGCAAGGTTTATACTTGAAGAGATAGACTTTAACCGGCCGGAGAGATTCTAAGCCGCCAGTCAGCGTGCAGGTATTGAATTATTATTGACCGCTTTGCAGTATTCAGTTAAATTCAAACCGATCGATAATTCCTGTAAGCTGTTAAAAAAAAGCGCGAGGACCTGAAAATGAAAAAGTTATTCATATTAATGATATTACCTGGAGTAATTTCTTGCGGTGCTTTATCCGGAGATAAGCCTGAACCTGATTTTTTCAACAAATTGAACATTAAAAAGATCAAGGCGCATGAACTTCCGTACGATGTTCCTGATTCATCAGTAGTTGCAGGTGAATATGTATACGTTCCTGTTTATTCCAGCATATATTACAGGGACAGCACCAAGGTGTACAACCTTACAGTGACTCTGGGAATCAGAAATACTGATATAGAAAATGATATATTTATTAAAGAGATCAATTATAACAACTCAAAGGGTGAAAATGTAAAAAAATTTCTAAATAAACCTGTAGGAGTGAAACCGCTGGAAACATTTGACCTGGTAATTGCGGAGGATGACATATCAGGCGGGATAGGTGCAAACTTCATTGTAAAATGGGTGTCGAAGAAACCGGTGCAGAGCCCCATTATTGAAGCCGTAATGATCAGCATCCGCCAGGGTGTGGGCCTCTCTTTTTTAGAGACAGGCAGGGTAATAAAAAGGGTCAGATAACAGCGTTGACCTTTTCAAGGTCTGTGATTTTGCCGAGCATCACAAGTACGTCATTCTTTTCAAGTATTTCGGTCGGACTTGGATTGAACTTCATTTCGCCACTGGACTTTTTGATTAGAACGATAATCACGCCGTAATCTTTTCTGAGGTTGCTGTCAATCAACGTCTTGCCGATGTAGGGTGAACCAGGTCGTATACTTGCCTCCTCCATGCGCAGTCCGAATTTGTCATCCATGGTTGCAATGTCAATAAAGTCTACAACTGTGGGGCGCACGAGGAGCTGGGCCATTCGTTGTCCACCTATTAGATAGGGTGATACAACCCTGGTTGCCCCTGCGCTTTGCAGCTTCTTCTCATTTTGCGGTTCCGATGATCTGGCAAGTATGTAAATATCAGGTCGCAGCATTCTTGCGGATAGTGTGATGAATACATTATCGGCGTCGGACATAACTGCTGTAACAAGTCCCTTGGCTCGCATTATCCCTGCCTTTATGAGAGAACTTTCATCACGCGCGTCAAGGAGCATGTAGGGAGTTGCGGTTGACTCAAGCTCGGCAATCCGGCTACTGTCATTTTCAAGAACTATATATTTTTTATTATGTTTTTTCAGTTCTTTTGTAATAAGCTTGCCGATCCTTCCGTAGCCGCAGATTATATAGTGATCCCTGAGTTTTAGTATTTTTTTCTCCACTTTTTTTCTCCCGAACTTTTTACTCAGCTCCCCTTCAATAAGCATTCTGATGAATGTACCGGCGGTATAACCGGTAATTGTAATTCCGAATATGATTATGAATACGGTAACAATGCGCCCGGTAGGGGAAAGGGGCTGAACTTCACCGTAACCGACAGTGCTGAGTGTTATTGCTATCATGAATATGGCATCAGAAAAAGTCATTCTTTCAAAAATGTGGTAATACAAAACCCCGAAAACTGATACGAGCAGGAAGAGGTATATTGCGATGCGGAGTTTTTTCAAAGTATTCTTCCGGTAATTGTTGTTTTTTTAAAAGAAGCGATTGGGGGATTGAAAGTCAAGCCGGATTTGATTTTGCCGCTTCCCGGAAATTTTTTTATGATGCGGTAATCATATAATCGCAGGCTGCTGAAGCTACAAGCTTGCCGGCGCTGTTGTATGCCTCCCCTTCCATGTGAATTATCCGCTTCCCCTTTGCCTTTACTCTTGCTGTAATGTTCAGTTCATCACCCGGGAACACGGGCCGATGAAAACTTGTATTAATATCCACCATGGCCGAGGCGCCTGTTCCGGAAGCCATGTAGCAGAGAGGGCCGAAGACATTATCAAAGGCTGCGGTAATATATCCACCCTGCATTGATCCTGCGGGATTCGCATAAGATTCAATTACCGGGAAAACAACAGTGAGTTCTGTTCCCGGTTTATGCCCTGTAAGACGGGCGCGCATTCCGGTGTAGCATGGGGGCGCGGCCGGTAGTTCTACTGCAAGTTCCCCGTAAGGCTGGTAAGATTCTGATTCGTTTTGTTTCATGGTGTGCTCCTTGTAAAAAAATATTTATAAGGCCTGGAACAGATGGTTACATTATTCACAAAACATTTTTTTGTAAGTCAAGCGAGTTACTCTGAAAAGTTTATACTATACAATTTCGAGGCTCAATAAAAAATCCCTCCCCGGTGAAGGGAAGGGATTTTCATGTCTAAAATATTCAAATTTTTTTCTGTAAAGATTATATGAACAGCGGCTTGCCTTTGGTAGCCATGTGCTCAGCCATCTTCTGTGAGCCTTCAGTTTTCCAGCAGTCAACAAACATTTCTCTTTCAAGTTTAAGCATTGCGTCTTCAGAGATCGCTTCGCCTTTGAATGCTGTTCCACCGGAGATTACATAACCGACGCGCCTTACAACTGTAGAGATGTGAGGAGCAATCTGGTATCCTGCAAGCATGTCAGGAATGTTCGCGTCAAGCGCACCCATAGCATCCTGTCCGAAAACTTTGATAGGCATTGCCACAGGCGGAACATAGCCCTCTTCAGCCATCTTGAGAACCTCTTTCTTCGCTTCACCGATGAGGAAATCACGGTTGAATACGATTCTGTCCTGGGCCCTGAGGAAACCTTTGTTTCTTGCTTCCTGTGCTGACATTGAAGGCATAGGCATTGCTATTGCTTTGAACGCAGCGAGGAAAACATTTAGCCAGTCAGTCTGGGGAACAACAGCTTCGCTCATGCGTTTCCACATCTGCACGCAGCCGCCGCCCGCAGGAACAAGGCCTGCTCCGACTTCAACGAGTGCCATGTAGAGTTCGTTGTGAGCTACAATCTTATCTGACCATAGACAAACTTCGCAGCCGCCGCCCAGTGCAAGTCCGAAAGGAGCAGCAACAACAGGAATAGAAGAGTATTTGATCATCTTCATTGTTGCATGAGTGTCTTTAATGAAGTTGTCAATACCTGTGAAATCTTTATTCTTTGCAAGAGAAAGCATGTACTTCAGGTCTCCGCCTGCGCTGAATGCCGGAGGCATTCCGCCAGCTTCGTTACCTATTACAAGGCCTGCGCCGTTTTTCCTGATGAAATCAATAGACTGGGGAACCATTTCTATTATTTTTCCGCCAAGTGCGTTCATCTTTGTATGGAACTCGAAGCAGAATACATCGTTTCCGATGTCAACAAGTGAACAGTCAGAGTTGCTGAGGACAACTTTTGCTTTGTCAGCCTTGATGTTTGCAAGGAATACCATGTCAGGGCTGTAAGGAACATCTTTATAGCTGTCAGAAGCGAAATCCCAGAACTGTTTTTTGCCGTTTTGTATTCTGTAGAATGTTGTCCCGCCTTTCTCTACCATGCGTTTTACGTTGGCAGGAATTGTGAAACCGGCTTTTTCAATTTCAGGGAGTGATTCTTTCACGCCAAGGTTGTCCCATACTTCAAATGGACC
>JAAYBQ010000442.1 GCA_012730035.1 Spirochaetota bacterium | reverse complement strand
GGGTTTTTTCCAATCCCGTTGCTGTGGGTGACCTGGTTGATTACCACGTCAGGGATGACGGCCTGGGTGTGATTGAATCGGTCCATAAGCGCAGCAATATTTTTACACGCAAGGATGGTGTACGTTCACGCGAGGACATAATTGCCTGCAACCTTGACCAGGTGGTTGCTGTTCAGTCCTTCGGCACCCCTGAATTCAATCTTCGCTTTGTCGACAGGATTCTTGTGCGCGGGGTAAAAGAGAATATTCACGTGCTTTTATGCGTGAACAAGGTTGACCTTGTTATGAAGGGTGAAAAGGCGTACATCAGGTCATACTATAAAGGTACAGGCCTTGAAATTAAATTCGTCAGCGCGCACAGCGGTGAAGGTATGGAGTCCCTTAAAAAGTCCATAGCGGGCAAAAGGTCGCTCCTTGTGGGGTATTCGGGCGTGGGCAAGTCATCAATCTTTAACAGGCTCTATCCCGGACTTGACCTTAAAATAAACGAAGTATCCGGAAGTACCGGCAAGGGGCGGCACACCACAACCAATGTGAGCATGATAAAACTGGGGGACAGTACTGAACTTATAGACACGCCGGGCGTGCGCGAATTCGGCCTTGTTGACATAGATCCTAACGAACTGGGTAACTACTTCGAGGACTTCCGCGAGGCTGCGCAGCACTGCAGGTTCAGGCCGTGCCAGCATGACCATGAACCCGACTGCGAGGTCAAGCGGCTTGTTGAAGAGGGGACTATTCATCCTGACCGGCATATCTCGTATCTGAACATACTCTATTCAATACAGGAAAATCTGCGCAACCAGTACTGACAGGTAACTGAAAGAATGATAACAGTAAGCAGCCTTACACTTGAACTTGGCGAAAGGGTAATTCTTGAGAACCTGGAATTTCAGCTTGAACCGGGCAGGACGCTTGTTGTGATGGGCAAGAACGGTTCGGGCAAGAGTGTACTCCTTAAGACTATTGCCGGGCTTATTACCGGTTATGCCGGCACGGTTGATACCGGGAACGCGAAAATCGCTTATGTCTTTCAGAAAGGGGGGCTCTTCGATTCAATAGATGTTTTCAGAAACGTGGCGTTCCCCCTGCGCAACAGCGGCCTTGCTGAAAATAAAATTGAAGAGATAGTGACAGGTTCACTTGAGAGTGTCGGCCTTAAGAATGCCGGGGCAAAATATCCCTCGGAACTTTCGGGCGGTATGCAGAAGAGGGTGGGGCTCGCGCGCGCGCTGGTACAGGACGCGCAGGTAATACTCTACGATGACCCGACCGCGGGGCTGGACCCTATCCTGTCAGACGCGATTGCGGATTTAATGAACGATATTCGCGCAAGAACAGGCGCTGCGTCCATAGTTGCTACACATGACCTTAAGGTTGCGCGCAAGGTTGCGGACTGCGTGATGCTCCTGTACACCGGGCGGCCCGTGTTTTACGGCAGTGCCGATGAGTTTTTCAGTAAAAGCGACAGCTTCGCGCGGCAGTTTATCGAAGGTGACATCGATGGGCCCATTGATGTGTATAAGCTGTAGGT
>JAAYBQ010000016.1 GCA_012730035.1 Spirochaetota bacterium | reverse complement strand
GTCACTTGCAGATTACCTTAAAGCGGGAAAGATCCCGGCAATCTAAGGGATTGACACGCGTAAACTTACACTTCACCTGCGTGACCGGGGAGCAATGAGGGCCGGAATATTTTTTGACAGAGAGGGCGCAATTGAGCGGCTTAAAGCCCACCCTGACATGAACGGACTTGACCTTGCTTCACTGGTTTCATGTACTTCAAAATACACTTTCGGTGAACGTAAAAGTTCAAACCCGGACATCGCGGTGTTTGACTTTGGCGTAAAGCTTAACATACTCAGGCTGCTTAACGCTTCGGGTTTCAATGTGACTGTTTACCCGGGCAATACAAAACTGCAGACTGTTCTTGCTGACGGCGCAAAGGGTGTGTTTCTTTCAAACGGACCCGGCGACCCCGCCGCGGTTGATTACGCGAAACAGCTTGTGCGCGATATTGCGGCACAGAAGGTCGCGTGCTTCGGAATATGCCTGGGCCACCAGATAATGGCCCTGGGACTGGGGGGTAAAACGTACAAGTTAAAGTTCGGGCACAGGGGGGGGAACCAGCCTGTGAAGAACCTGCTGAACGGCAGCGTTGAGATAACCTCGCAGAACCATGGATTTGCAGCGGACATGGAATCGCTTAAATCGAACAGCGACATAGAAATTACGCACATAAACCTTAACGACAACACAGTTGAAGGGCTGAGGCACAAAAAGCTGCCAATGTTTTCAGTTCAGTACCATCCCGAATCAGCTCCGGGGCCGCACGATTCGCGCTACCTGTTTGATGAATTCAGGAAGATGGTGGGGTGAAGCAGGGGACGGTTGTAAAACAAGGGGCTGAAGCCCCTTGTTCTGTTTTATAGCAGCCCATTGCTTGACATTCTGTCATTCCCTTGAAGACGGGAATCCAAGAACTATAAGTTAAATATTTCTTCTTTCTTTAAAAGCGAATTCAGCTTTTTGTCTAAAGACCATATCCGTGCATTATTATTTCTGGCTGCAGTGATTATATAACTGTCAATTATACCCACTCCCTTTGAGGTCAGTTTATTCACAGATGAATATATCCCGGCCTGTATCCACCCGTTTTCTGTTTTTACTTTCGGCAGGCTTTCCCAATAAAGAGATATTATTTCAACCTCCCGCTTGTTCTTTGCTCCTTGCAGCAATTCACCAAATATACATTCAACGGCTAATACCTGCTGATTTCCTAACAGGTATTTTACTTTTGAATAGTATTCCGGACTATTCTTCAGGAATTCAATCCATACAGATGTATCGAGAATGATCATTGTCTTCGGTTTGATTCTCTGTTTTTAATTGCAGAAAAATTTTTAGAAAACTCAAGGGGCTTTTTGAAGATATCTTCATTCAATGATTGAATCTTTTTTAGAGAAAGCCATTCCTCTAAAGCAGTAATCAGGCTTTCGGTTATATTCCTGCCGCCTGCATATTGTTTAACATCTTTGACTAAATCATCGGGTATAAGCGCTGTTACTTTCATAGACCAAATATACGATAAGGTATCGTATATGTCAAGATTGAATTATGGAAATCTTCAGGATGATCCTGGGTCAGAGCCCCCTCCGGGTTAAAATCTTAGTTTTGTAATAATAACACTTGACGTTACTAACGTTTATTGTTATTGTTGAGCAATGATACGTTCATTCAGATCCAGGGAAGCCGAGAAAATATGGAATGGCGAATTTTCCTCAAAATTGCCTTCGGATATTCAGAAAATCATGAGACGGAAATTGAGGATGCTGAATAATTCAACAGGACTGAGCGATTTAAAAATTCCTCCGTCAAATAATCTTGAACCGTTAAAAGGCGACAGAAAAGGACAGCATAGCATAAAAATCAGCGACCAGTGGAGAATCTGTTTTGAATGGAAAGATGGCGATTGTTATAATGTTGAAATAGTTGATTATCATTAATTATTAAAGGGAAAAAACATGAAAAGATTACCCAATATACATCCCGGTGAAATTTTAGAAGAAGAATTTCTTAAACCCTTAAACATCACTGCTTATAGAATAGCAAAAGAGACAAAGATATCTCAAACAAGAATATCTGAAATAATTAAAGGGAAAAGGGGCATAACTGCTGATACTGCCTTGAGGTTCAGTAAATTTTTCGGCACTTCACCCCAATTCTGGCTCGGGCTGCAGAACGATTTTGACCTTGAAGAGGAGATTCATTTAAAGTCAAAAGTATTAGATTCAATCCATAATTTTAACGAGATAAATTTATCCCGTGTATAGGGTGATTGTGGATTATATTTGAATTAAACTGACCCGGGGTCAGAGCCCCCTTATTCACATGAGCCAATAAAATGAAATTTTCACCACGGAGCCACGGAGCGATGCAGTGAGCCTGCCGAACTGTACACGGAAGAGAAATCTGGAAAACATCTCGCAAAGGCGCTAAGCCGCAAAGTCCGCAGATAAGTTATTTAAAAGACAAATAATTAGACACAGATAAACACGGAGAAGAGGGGTTGGGCACAGATGTTTTTATGTCTTTTTTATCATCTGTGTAAATTCCTGGATCCTTATCTTTGCGCCTTCGCGGCGGAGTTTACCCTGAGCGCAGTCGAATGGGCGAGAGACTTCTTTAATATCCGGGGTCAGAGCCCCCGCCCAAAACCCCCATTGATCCTTGACAAAAACACTAAAAAAGCCTCATTGTGCTGCATAATCATAATAAATAAAAACATAACAGCTTAAATGAACTAAACCCCTATCCAGGACTAACCGGAGGACCTATGAAACTTTTAGCAAAAATTACAGCTGCTCTGACCCTTGCAGTTGCTCTGACCCTTACCGCATGCGCGCCCGGTGGTGAAACAGGAACAACAAACCCGCCATCGTCGGTATTTGCCAGCAAAACCGCGCTCCCTGCAGGTGACCCGAACTGCGCGAACGGCGGTGTGCAGATAGACATGGGCTTTGACGTGAACGGGAACAACGTGCTCGATGCCGATGAAATAACATCGACCGAGTACGTGTGCAATGGAACTGACACTTCAAGCCACCCCTTTGTTGTCTACACCAGCCCCACACCCAACGAGACAGGTGTTGAACTTGATGCTGTAATAAGCGTTGTGTTCAACATAGAGATGGACGCTGATACAATAAATGATACTACCTTTACAGTAAAGGACGCTGCAGGCAATCCCGTTGCAGGCACAGTTACATGCAGCGGCATAGTGGCCGTGTTTCAGCCCGATCAGTCCCTTGTAATGAACACAAAGTACACTGTAACGCTCTCCTCCGCAATGCAGAATGACGCTGCGGGCATTGCGATGGGATATGACCATAAGTTCTATTTTACTAGCGGTGCAAGCGCCGTTGAAACAGGCTTTAATACAGCGGTAAATCCCGGTGATACAGCCACAATTACTACAGGTCCTTTAACTGTAAACATGAAATACGCAAACAATTCAGATACGGCTGTTACATTCCCAATGGGAACAAATGATCAATCAACAGGAACTATTACACGCAAGTTCTTCATGGCAGAGACCGAGGTTACCAATGCCTTATTTGCGAGGGTACTGCAGTGGGCCGTTGATAATGGAAAAATTGTAGAAATCCCGGGAGTGCATAACGAGGTGAGTATTACAACAGTTAAATACGGCACACAGAAGCTTGTTGACCTTGATTATGGATCAACTTATGTGAGGATAAGCTACAACGCAGATACAAACACCTTTGCAGTTGCTTCCGGCTATGAGGATCACCCCGTGGTCTGCGTAAGCTGGTACGGCACAATAATGTTCTGCAACTGGCTGACTGAGATGTGTGAAGGTAACATTGATAATGTGGTTTACTCAGGAATTGACGAAACCTGGGATCATACAGAAATAGTTGAAAACCCGGAACGTACCGGTTACCGTTTACCTTCGAGTGCTGAATGGGAGTATGCAGCGCGGTACCGTAACGGCACTCTCTGGACCTATGGGGACCACGCCAGCGGTGACGAAAGCGGTGCCTGTTATAATGACGGCTCTATTCTTGGTGGAATGCGTCTCTCAGCTGTTTTTGGTAACTATGCCTGGTGGGATGGCAATAGCGGCAGCAGTACACATGTTGTGGGCACAGCCGGTAACGGCGGCGGAGCAGCCTGTACTGGCAATTCAAATGCCCTTGGCCTTTACGACATGAGCGGCAATGTCTGGGAATGGAATTTTGATTGTGTCGGGTCTGACCGCGTGGTACGGGGCGGAAACTGTTGGACTTCTGCCGGCGGCGTGCAGGTCGGTGTTTGGGACTACTACAACCCGAACGACGAGAGCAGCGACGCAGGCTTTCGCTTTGCGAGGTCGGCTCCATGACATCCTGTCACCGCCGACAGTGCTGTCAGGATGACGGCCTGCAAACCGGCGACAGGAAGTTGCAATCCGGTTTGCCTGGTGCATCCGTACACGTCGGACTCAGTAACGCTTCGGCTGGCTCAGCGCAGCGCCTTTTGTCTTTTTACTTTTTTAATCGAGCGCTTTTTTGACATCCTGTCAGCGCTCGACATTAGCTCATCCATGAGCGTCACCTTTTCACTGGTGAAACAAAACAAGGGGCTCAAATCCCCTTGTTCGATTTATTTGAGATTTCCGGTTTCTGCCTGTGGATAAACAATTGTGTATGAAATAATAACGATACCCTTTAATTCTCTAACAAAAACCTTCAATGCGGATGATTTGAATTCATTCTGCATCAACAAAAAGATAATTTCCACGAAAATCGAGTTTTTTAATTACTTCAATCTACATTCAATATTTTAAGCTTTGTATGTTTACTGATATTAATAAAATCTTTATCAAAAGTTACCAGGATCAGTTTATTTCTTATAGCCACACTTGCTATAAGAAAATCGAATGAACCGGCAGTAATCCCTTTTTGTCTGCATTTGTTACGTAATTCAGCCGCGTAAATATAATCATCTTTAACAGTTTCCAGGTAGGAAAAATCATTCAGAATTTTTTTTATCTCTGCAAACAACTTCGGGTTTGAAATTCCGCTTAATATTTCCTGAAGTATTATGCCTGTAACAACAATTTCATCATTGTTATCAATTATCTTTCTTATAACTGATTCAGATGAATTTAATGATTTATCCTTTCTCCTTAAAGCCTCTGACCAGACAGAAGTATCTATAAGTAATTTCATCACCTGGTTCTTGCTTTCTTATAATCGTATTCAGTGTCAAAATCAACAGTGTTCAGATACTTCAAAATATCCTTTTGACGGTGTTTTTGAACATACTCGCGTAAGGCAGTATTGACAGCCTCACGCTTTGTTTTGAATTTACCTATATTATAAACTTCATCTAAAAGTTTAATATCAATATTCAGGTTGGTAGCCATGGTTTTTACCTCATGCAAAAACTTACACAATACTATGTGTAAAGTCAACTGAAAAATGACATATAACAGTTACTAACTGCTGCTACTCGGCGTCCCACTGTTTCGCCTCAAATGCCAGCCTGTTCAGGGCTGCTTTAAGCTTCTTCCCTCTTGCCTCTGGAGGCGGGAGTTCTTCGGATGTATATTTTTTTATTGCCTCAATTGCCCTGTCAAGCGTGGATTCACCATCCGCGTCATTAAAATAACTCTGCACAAGTTTTCTTCCGCTGGTACTCAACTGGTACTGGATTAAAACTTCAACAGTCTCAAAAAGCGCTTCTTTGAATTCCTCTTTGCCCACACCTTTACCTCACTATATAATGACAGCTTACAGCAATAAACCTGAATGTAAAGTGTTATTCAAGGTCAACTTCTTCATTGTTCCTGTAAACAAGGGAGAGAACAATCCCCGCGATAATGAATTCCATGAGTCCGAAAGCGAACCATTTAAGGGCAAGTGAAAGCGGAAGAGGATACATCCAGTACTGGGAAAACGCGCCAAGTCCGTTTGTCAGTAGCCCCACCAGTATGCCGAAACTTACGCCCTCCCTGACGCCATTGTCCTGGTATCCTCTTATGAATAACAATGTTACCAGTACTGATAGTGTGAATGTTATGATCGGCATCATCCACATCAGGGACTGCATGTCGGGCCGCCATAAATTTTGAAGTGACGTGTACTCATTCATAAGTATTATGTTGTGAATTATAGAGTCCAGCGCCATGAATGTGATGAATACAGCGATTACAGCAGCAATAAATCTTTTAAAGTTCATCGGGTCCCTCCGCAAATTTTAACAGGTTTCAGCGCCGGTAGCAGGCGGCGCATCATGATAAAAGCTAAGGAGATTACGGGGAATAGTCAAAAAAGAGTGGTCAGCGGCCGCCGGCCCTGGCGAGTATTTTTATAATCTCCTCGAATCCTTTTTCAGAAGCCAGCATCAGCGCTGTTCTGCCGTCGCTGCGCTTGGCGTTTACATACGCGCCGTTTGCCAGCAGAAATTTTACAATATCGGTGTGCCCGTTCTTTGCAGCAAGAATAAGCGGCGTGCTCTCGTCAGCGGTCTTTGTGTTTACAAAAGCCTCGTTGGCAACCAGTATCCTGACAATGTCGGCGTGGCCCCGTTCAGCAGCGAGTGATATGGCAGTGTTATCATCTTCAGCCTTGGCGTTTACATGCGCGCCCTTTGCAACAAGTACTTTCACAATGTCGGTGTAGCCCCTGTCAGCGGCTATTATCAGGGCCGTGTATCCCTTTGCGTCCCGTGCGTTTGGGTATGCCCCTTTTTCAAGAAGGGTTTTCACCGCGTCTGTAAGGCCCTTTTCAGCAGCCTCGATTATGGGCGGCCGTTCTTCTTTCTCCTGTGCGGTTAGTACTGACGCGCTTATTACAAGTATTGCGGCAAGTCTGAATATGTGCTTCATCGGTCCTCCGGGTACTTCAAGTTTCCACTCTATTTATAAAAGTATGCGGGGACTAAAAAGTCAAGCATGTAACCGGCTGCAGGGGCTTTAGCCGGCTGGTCATAAATTTTCTCTTGACAATTATTTTAAGCGGGGTATGATATGCGGTTCCAAAAATAATACGGCCTGCATAAGGAATCCGGCCGTATTATCAAACCTGGAGGTACCCGGAATGAAAAGGTTTATCTGTTACATGATTTTTATTTTATCTTCAGGGTGTTCATCGCAGGTTTCAGTTGCGGATTACGGGACATTCGATCCATACACCTACCCGGAGCAGATAAATACTGAAGAAGTAACGGCAACAGGAAATATCTTCTATGTTGATCCGGCAGCAGGGAGCATGGACAACGACGGGAGCAGTGACCATCCCTGGCGGACACTGCAGGAGGTAATCGATACAGGGCTTATTGAAACCCGCGAATACAAAGATCATCCTTATCACGAAGGGGGTGAACTTGTAATTAAAAATGCGGGCGCTCCTGTAAAGGCCGGGGATACTATTATGCTGCGGAACGGGTTCCACGGTAAATTTGAATTAACAGATTTCTTTAACGAAAACTATATAACAGTAATGGCCCAAAAGGGTCACCAGCCCAGGGTCTCCCTTATTCACCTCAGGTCAGCTTCCAGATGGAAAATCAGCGGCCTTGTTGTAAGCCCTGAGTTTGAAGCGGAATATGAAACTCACACACTTGTCTGGCTTGAAACACATAACTGGCACGGACCTGTCGAAAATATTACAGTGGATTCCTGTACTGCATACTCGGTGCAGGATACTTCGGACTGGACTATGGACGACTGGAACAACCTGTCGTGCAACGGCGTGGTTGCAGGCGGGAGGAATATAACCATCCGCGGCAATTACTTTAAAAACGTAAATTTTGGTATTTCAGTGTCAGGGAATTTTGCGCTTGTAAAAGGAAATACCGTGGAGAATTTTGCCGGGGACGGGATGCGCGGTATCGGGAACGATATGTTCTTTGAATACAACACGGTAAAAAACTGTTACGCGGTAAATGCCAATCATGATGACGGGTTCCAGTCCTGGTCGCTCAGGGATAGCGGGCAGCCTCCCAGGGAGAGGATTGTACTCAGGGGAAACCTGATCATAAACAATGTTGACCCTGACCAGCCGTTCAAGGGCACCCTCCAGGGGATTGGGTGTTTTGACGGGCCATTTATCAACTGGGTCATTGAAAACAATGTAATTATTGTGGACCACTGGCACGGGATATCATTATATGAAGCGCATAACTGCCGTATTGTGAATAATACGGTTGTTGATATAAACGGGGTAACGCCCGGGCCTTCATGGATCATGATAACAGATCATAAAGACGGGACGTCAAGCAGCGGGTGTATTATCAGGAATAATATTGCAAACAGCATAAACGCGGGAAAGGGCGTGACAGAAGATCACAATTATGCCGCCGGTTATGATCAGTACTCTGAATTATTTGTTTCACCGGCGGATTTTAATTTTCATCTCAAAGCCGGCGCGCCGGTGATTGACAGCGGTTCCGCGGATCTTGTACCACAGTACGACATGGACCTGAATCCAGGGATACACGGCGAGGCTGCAGACCTGGGCGCATTCGAGTATAATTAAAAAATTCTGCGGCTCCCGGACTGTATGCAGTTGTGCAATATAACAGCGCCGGGGATTGAAAGCGAATCAGACAATAATTTTAATCAGCAGCAGCGCAGGATTAAGGATAAAAATATGCATGCAGGATACCCGGTTTATATGTACTCAATAGAACACAGCATTCTTGATTATAAATTTACTGATGATGACCTGAAAATATTCAACCCCTATCTTCAGAAACTTAAAAAATTAATTGATCAAAACCGCCATCTTGAAAAAGCGTCACTTGCGTCTCTGCTGATTCAGCATCGCAATGATTTTGTATCCGAATACTGTTTTACCATACCCTGTTACGATATCCTTAAAAAGGTCGCCGCGTATTCCCCTATCGTTGAAATAGGCGCCGGCAGCGGTTACTGGGCCAGGTGCCTAAGTGAAATGGATGCCGAAGTTGTGGCGTACGACAGGTTCCCTCCGGATGAGCAGAGCCCCTGGGACTGGCAGAGCGGTAATTCATGGTTCGATGATTCATGGTTTAATATAATCCAGGGGGACGAATCGGCAGCAGCAGGTCATCCTGACAGGGCCCTCTTCATGGCGTGGCCCATGCCCATGAACCCCATGGCATACAACGCGCTTGTCAATTACAGGAACGCGGGCGGCAGCACGTTAATTTACATAGGGGATCCGCACCCCGCGTCTTCAGGTGACGAACATTTTTACCACGAGCTTGGCCGTTACAGAATAATCGAACAGAACAATCTGTACGGCTGGCCCGGGATAAACGAAAAGCTTATAATCTATTCTCTCGATTAAGTTCAGTCTCTGTTAAGAAAATTTATTAGTCTTCAGAATCTGCAGTCAGCTCCCACTGCTAATGCATGCGCTGAATTACTGGTTTTTACATTAAGATCACCGGCTAATGTTGTAAACGTAAGTGAATCATCCATCCACCATGTGTAGCTGTACGCCAGGTTAAGCCTTATGCCGTCAGCCACTTCGACAGCAGCGCCTGCCATGATGGCTAAATTATCGCCGTACAATGTTTCATACGCGCCGAGTTTTGTATAATACGCATCCTGGTTCTCCCACAGAAATACCGAGTATGTCGTTCCGGTTTTTTTCACCATCTGTAAACATGCCAAGGCCGGTTGTGTCCTCTTTCACTTCTGTTTCAAATTTCATTATAGTGATGGTTTCATATCTCATGCCGATGTTCAGTTCGGGCAG
>JAAYBQ010000164.1 GCA_012730035.1 Spirochaetota bacterium | reverse complement strand
TGCTGACATTGTTATATCTGAACCACGGTATATTTCTTATCGCCCTTTTAAGAAGCGAATCTTCCGAATCACTTTTACCTGAAATAAGTATGGCTTTCGTTGCGGACAGTGCGTTACCTATTTTAGCTATATCCTTTGTTTTGCCTTCTACTTTAAAATCTTCAACGACCTTGACTGCGCCTTCTTTCGCCTTGATCGAAAAAATTGAAATAAAAGCAGCCCTTTTGATCTTTTTGGGAAGTTCGATTGAATAATCTCTGGGAACAGGCCCGAATATTGTACCGCCGCCTCTCCATATCGGAGATCTTGATGATCCCGCCCTTGCGCGTCCGGTGCCCTTCTGCCTCCAAGGCTTGGCGCCACCTCCGCGAACTTCAGATCTGCCCTTTGTCTTGTGTGTTCCCTGCCTGAGATTCGCATTTGAGGCTTTGATATATTCATAAACTACATGATCATTTATCTCCGCACCGAATACATCATCAGACAGATCGACCTGGCCGATTACCTTTCCATCTATTGAATACTTATCAACTTTCATCACAAACCGCCTATTTCACCGTTACTTTAATTATGCTGTTTTTCCTGCCGGGAACAGCACCTGAAATCAGAACGATGTTTTTATCTGCAAGAATTTTAACCACCTGGAGATTTTTCACGGTAACATTCTTGTTGCCAAATCTTCCTGGCATCTTCTTGCCTTTCCATACTTCAGCAGGATATGTATGTGCACCTATTGAACCGGGAGCACGGTGAAAGTGAGATCCGTGTGTAATGCGGCCTCCTCCGAAACCATGCCTCTTTATAACGCCCGAAAAACCATGGCCTTTCGAGATACCAGTTACATCTACAATCTCATTCTCGGAAAAAATCGTGCAGTTTATCTCATTGCCGACTTCTAGCGCATTGTCAAAATTCTCAACTTCTGCAAAAAACCTTTTCGGAGCAATGTTTTTCTTTTTAAGATCAGCAGCAATCGGTTTAGTCAGCCTGCTCTCTTTCTGGTCAACGAACCCGAGCTTGAATGCCGAATACCCGTCTTTATCTACGGTCTTTTTCTGGACTATTACACATGGCCCTAATTCACAAGCCGTAACAGGCACAGCTGTTCCGTCTTCTTTAATGAACTGAGTCATACCAATCTTTCTGCCATACAGTGCCTTTTTCATCACCTTAACCTATCTATCGAAATTAAATCTTTCAAAATTACCTTTTATGGGATTACTACATAATAATTCCCACAGCGCGGGAATTATTTCAGTTTTCAGTACTCTGAGTTTATCAGGACTTGATATCTACGGAAACGCCTGCCGGGAGTTCAAGCTTCATTAAAGCTTCCACTGTGTCGGAGTTTGGATCAATAATATCTATAAGTCTTTTATGAGTCCTTATTTCAAACTGTTCCCGCGACTTTTTATTAACATGCGGAGATCTTAAAACACAAAATTTTTCCACCTTTGTAGGCAGAGGAATCGGCCCTGCGATCTTTGCACCGCTTCTGTTTGTAGTTGTTACTATTTTTTCAGCGGACTGATCGAGCAATTTCGCGTCATACGATCTCAGCTTTACCCTTATTCGCTGTCCTGTTAACTTTGCCACTTTATTTCACCTGCTTCATTTTAATAATAATTGTCAGGCAGCCGGCCTGACAATTATTGACTTAAATATTTATCCTGTAATTTATGCAAGAACCTTAACAACAACACCTGCACCAACAGTTCTTCCGCCTTCACGGATAGCAAACCTGAGCTCTTCTTCCATCGCTATGGGAGTTATAAGCTCAACTGTAATATCAATGTCATCACCAGGCATAACCATCTCAACGCCCGCAGGAAGTGTTATCGAACCTGTAACGTCTGTTGTTCTGAAATAGAACTGAGGCCTGTAGTTTGCAAAGAAAGGAGTATGCCTTCCGCCTTCCTCTTTTTTAAGGATATATACCCTTCCCTGGAAGTTTTTATGCGGCTTAATTGAACCGGGCTTGGCAAGAACCTGACCCCTTTCAACATCTTCTTTTGCTACACCACGAAGCAGACATCCTACGTTGTCACCTGCACGTCCTTCATCAAGTATCTTTCTGAACATCTCAACACCGGTACAGACAGATGTTTTTGTTTCAACAAATCCTATAATCTCAACGCTTTCACCTGTTTTAACCATACCCCTTTCAATCCTGCCCGTAACAACAGTTCCACGGCCTGTGATAGAGAAAACGTCCTCTATAGGCATAAGGAAAGGCTTGTCAATCGCCCTCTGGGGCTCAGGTACATATGTATCAAGGGCTTCACCAAGTTTTATAACCGACTGAAACCACTCATCATCTTTTTTGCCCGCATCAGCAGCTTCAAGGGCCCTAAGAGCAGAACCGGGAATTACCGGAACATCGTCTCCAGGGAAGTCATTGCTTGAAAGGAGTTCCCTGATCTCCATTTCAACAAGCTCAACCATCTCTGCCCTGTCTGAAGGATCGAGCATATCAACTTTATTAAGGAAAACAACCATGTAAGGAACGTTAACCTGGTGCGCAAGAAGCACGTGCTCCCGTGTCTGGGGCATAGCTCCATCAGTAGCAGCAACAACAAGAATAGCAGCATCCATCTGCGCCGCACCTGTTATCATGTTCTTGATATAGTCAGCGTGTCCCGGGCAGTCAACGTGTGCATAGTGTCTTGCCGGTGTCTCATATTCCTGGTGAGAAGTTGCTATTGTTATACCTCTCTGCCTTTCTTCAGGCGCGTTATCTATCAATGCAAAATCTACCGCCTTTCCTGTACCATAAGCGCAATGAAATACCTTGGTTATAGCCGATGTCAGAGTTGTCTTACCATGGTCAATGTGACCTATAGTTCCCACGTTTACGTGCGGTTTGGTTCTTGTAAATTTCTCCTTAGCCATTGGAAATCTCCTTACTGTTTTTAAATTTCACTCAATAATTACTTTTTTTGTATTATTTATCGCGCAAGATAAAAAATTGCACCGAATATACATATCTCTGGTATCTCTCAAAATAAACATGAGTTTATGAAATAAAAAAAAAACTCAATATTCTGTCAAGTAAATTTACCAAAAATCCGTTTCAATTTTAAAATTATTCGGGTTGAACGGATTTTTAAGAAAAAACACGCATAAATCCGTTGCTGGTTTTAAAAATGCGGTCTTTTTTATGTTTTTATATACAGGGAATCAAAATAATCCCCAGTAAATACATAATTGGAAACAAGCCTATATTTGTAAAACAAAATTTGAGAAGATATATAAAAACTCAAATTTTATGAATATAATCCGTTGATTCTGCCCAAAATCCTGTTCATAACGCTCTCGGGGACTAAATCATAGTGAGAATACTGCAATGTGTGATTAGCCCTCCCCTGGCTCATAGACCGGACTGCCGTTGCATAACCAAAAGCTTCTGACAGAGGTATAAATGCGTCAATAACCTTGAGCTGGCCCCGGTAATCTATATGCTCCACCCGTCCCCTGCGTGAATTAAGGTCATTTATAACATCGCCCGTATATTCATCCGGTGACACAACCTCGAGTTTCATTATCGGCTCCATGAGGAACGGTTTTGCATCCCGCACCGCATCCTTGAAAGCCATATTTGCTGCTATCCTGTACGCCATTTCGGTGGACTTAAGTTCGTTATACTTTGCATCAACAAGTGTTACCATTACGTCATCCATTTTGTAGCCGGCGATAACACCACCCTGCATTGAATCGTTTAGACCACCCTCGATTGCTTTAAGGATAAGATCGGGAAGTATACCCGGCTCAACTGCATTCTTAAAGATAAATCCCCTGCCTGCA
>JAAYBQ010000163.1 GCA_012730035.1 Spirochaetota bacterium | reverse complement strand
TTATAAAATCGATTACGAAGCTTTTTCATGGCCAGTACTTTTCGGTTTTTCTCTTAGCCCGGATAAAGGCAGAACCTCGTTTTATTTAGCTGCAGGAGTTATAACTTCTCTTGTTAAAATTGAAAGAAATACAGAAATATATAACACTAATACGATGACCCATGTCCCCTATAATTCTGAAAATGATACTATTATTTCCGGTTTTGCCGGGGTCATCGGAGCAGAAAAAAAGATACTCTGGAACATTTCTATCATGCTTGAATATGCATTTTATAAATGCGAAACCAGCAGAAAGGAATCGGGCGAACAAAATTTGATCTGGCCTTTTGAATATGAATACACCGGAACCTACGGACTTCCACGCCAGCAGGCAAGGATTGGGGTAAAGTACTCGTTTTAGTCCCGCTGCCCTCATCCCCGGCCCTTCTCCCGTTTGAAGAAATGAAGAGGGAGAAGGGGGTAGAAGAAAATAACTTATACAAATTTACCGGTACAGAAAGCAAGGGGCTGCAGCCCGCACCATGCGTAACATATAGATATCCCACAAGGGGACTTCCGAAGGTCGCCCGTCGGAGTTTATCCCCGCGCAGGCGGGGACGGGTATGACAAACTCCTTTTTCCGTATCTCTGTGCCATCTGCGAGAGACCATCCTCAATCCTTTCTCCGTGTCCAGTTCGACAGGCTCACTGCATCGCTCTGTGGCTCAATCGCAGCGGGTGGTAAATCCGTTAAGTTTTTTAACCCCTTCCGGGGGTGGCTGGTAAAAATTGATGTATCACGATATGTATTTCAGCCGGGGGCGTTAAGTCCAGGCTACAGATTATAAGCATCTTTTCTGTCATCTATATCAAGCATAATGACCATAATTTTATCATTATCAATTTTATAGAATATTCTATATTTACCCACCCTGTACCTGTAAAGGCCTTCGAATTCGCCCTTGAGCTTTTTGATATTGGTTCCAAAGAAAGGGTTTTCACGCAACTGCGGGTAAACATAATCTGTAATTTTTTTGTAAATCCTGCTGTACATTGCATCAGAAAGTTTTGAAGAAAAGGTTCCAGTTTCTGCAATCTTGAATTTATTCAACAATTTTATACTTCCCTTTTTTTACGTCATCCAGCCCTTTTTTTATTCCTGAAACAAGTTTTGAATCTTTCATAATTTCAGCCATTTCATGGTCAGAAACATATATCTCGTTAGTAAGATATGACAGGGATGCATTCTCTATGAAATTGGAAATGGTGCGCCGTTCTCCATCAGCAGCTTTTTTAAGAATATTATAAACATTATCATCAACCCGCACTGTTATTGTTTTCATTTTATTACCCCTTTGGAAAACAGAACATATTCAATAATATTCAAAGTGTCAACAATTTATTCAAGCCCTTAATCCTTTCTCCGCGCTCAGTTCGACAGGCTCACTGCATCGCTCTGCGACTCAATCGCAGCGTGTGGTAAATCCGTTAAGTTTACAAACCCCATACAGGGGGTGGCTGGCCAATGTGTATGAATTACTGACGGAATGCTCTGCCGGGGGCGTTAAGTCCAGGACACAGCCTGTACATGGATCCAGACCCGTTTTATTCTTGCCATAATTTAAACCGGCTTTTTATATTTCCGGAGCATATTCCGGGAGAACCTTAATGAAGACAACACGCCTGAGTTTCATTGACCTTATGCGCGGCATTACAATACTCGTGATGATCGAAGTGCATGTTGTCAACTCCATGATGGATTATTCGCTGCGCTCCACCGGCTGGTTCCAGGTTGTCAACTTTATAAACGGGCTGGTTGCCCCGTCATTCATATTTATTTCAGGCTTCTCGTTTATGCTCACGGCACAGACAAAGCTTGAATCGTTCAGGCGGCTTAAATACGACTTCTTTAGACATCTGGGCAGGATTATACTTATATGGTTTGCGGGCTACATGCTGCATATTCCCTTCTTTTCCCTTGATAAATGCCTTAACCGGGCCACCTGGGTGCACTGGATAAAGTTCTTCAGCGTTGACGTGCTGCAGTGCATCGCGCTCGGGCTGCTGGTTATATTCTTATTGCGGATTATTATTAAAAGCGACAGGGTATTCCTTGCCGTAACCGCCATGCTGGGGCTGGCTGCCGTACTCCCTGCGCAGTATGTTTATACCATAGAGTTTGAAAGGTTCCTCCCCTTTTACCTTGCGGCATACCTGACCCCTGTTTACTTTACAATATTCCCCATCTTCCCCTTTTTCGGATTCATGGCCTGCGGAGTCATATTGGCATGGGTATTCATTAAATCCGGTGAAGCGGGGAACGAATCAATCGTCATTAAACGTTCGCTTGTTACGGGCGCCGTGGCAGCAATGGCCAGCCTGCCCCTTATGTTCTACCTTAAGGACTGCGCCGGTCTCTTTACAGACGTAAGGCCGAACATTCTCTTCTTTACCGCGAGGCTTGGAATACTCTACGTGATTCTTGCAGCCTGTTACTACTACTGCAGGTTCAGGGCAAAGCCTTCATCCATAATAATCTACCCGGGCAGGGAATCGCTTGCAGTGTACCTTATGCACCTTCAGGTGCTTCACCGCAAGGTTCTGCCCGGCGGGCACTCGCTCATTACAATGTACCCTAACGTGCTCGGCTTCGGCGCGTGCCTTCTTGTTACTTGTGGAATTATACTTTTAATGATCCCCATGGCCATGGTATGGAACTACTGGAAAACCAGGTATAAATACTTCGGCAGGCTCGCGGTATTTACTATTATCACGGCCGGCGCCCTTATATTCGTACTTATTTAAAACTGAACTTTTACAGATGGTCCGGGCTTTATGCCCGGCCGGGGCATTGTACCTGCGCCGGTAAAGATATGCAGGTTTAAAAACCTGTAACGCCGCAGCCTCGGGGCGTACAGAAGGCTGGATAATTCCCCGCAGGCTATTAATAAAAAAAGGGGCATAAACAAAGGCCCCTTTTTTACCCTGAATCTGTTAATTGATCAGTTGATAACTTTTACGTTAGCCGCAGTGGAACAGCTTGATGTACCGGTTATTTTACAGCCCAGTGATTCACATTTTTTACGCTGATCGTAAGTGTCACTGCCGTAATACCTGCACTGGTTTGCCGAACTGCTCGAACTGCAGTTATAGCAGCCGCTTGCGTCCGCGCTCAGGTTTTCAGTGGTCACAACAAGGGCCATTATTACACCCGCAGCGAGAAGGCTGATCGAAAGCACTAATTTTTTCATTAAGTCCTCCAATGGTTTAGATATAATAAATATTATCTGCTTCCCTGAAAATGTCAAATTTCGATTAAATATTTTTATCCCCTGTGATACTCCTGCAGCGACTTTATCTGCCAGATCCCCTTTTTACGCGCCTCTATACCCTTCATTGCGGCAATGGCCGCTGACATGGTGGTTATGTAGGTAATCTTGTGCTTTATGGCTGACTTCCTTATGTATGAATCGTCATGCCCGCTCTGCTCGTCGTCGGGCGTGTTTATTACAAGGTGTATCTCCCTGTTCTTTATTTTATCAATTATGTTGGGCCGTCCCTCGTGGATCTTAAGAACCTCTTCACTCGGAACACCGTGCTCAGCCAGGTAGGCGTGCCCGCCCTTTGTGGCCATTATGCCGAACCCAAGCCGTTTAAGCTCACGGGCCACTTCAAGCGCCGCGGGCCTGTCACTGACGTTAACCGTGATAAGAGCAGTACCCTCCAGGGGCAGGAGCATCTGCGCCGCCTCCTGTGACTTGGCAAAGGCCAGCCCGAACGAATCGGCAAGACCAAGCACTTCACCTGTTGACCTCATCTCGGGCCCGAGCAGCGGATCAACCTCGGGGAACATGTTAAAGGGGAAGACCGATTCCTTTACTCCATAATGCCTTACCTCTTTCTTTTTAAGGCCAAGCTCCTTAAGTGTTTTGCCCAGCATTATCTGCGTGGCTATGCGCGCCATTGAAATATTGCATACCTTTGAGACAAGGGGCACTGTTCGCGAAGCCCTGGGGTTGGCCTCCAGTATATATACCGTGTCACCCTCTATGGCATACTGAATGTTCATAAGTCCCCTGACGCCAAGCTCTATGGCAATCCTGCGGGTGTATTCCTCTATTGTCTTTATGTGTTTTTCCGGAATATTAACCGAGGGTATTACGCAGGCCGAATCACCCGAATGCACACCCGCCAGTTCTATGTGCTCCATTACTGCCGGAACAAAAGCGTCAACGCCGTCGCATATCGCGTCAGCCTCGGCCTCTATGGCGTTGTCAAGAAACCGGTCTATGTATATGGGGCGTTCAGGCGAGACGTCAACCGCGGCCTGTACGTAACGCTTAAGCGTATCCCTGCCGTGGATTATCTCCATGGCCCTGCCGCCCAGTACATACGAAGGCCTTACAATTACGGGATATCCTATTTTTTCGGCTACGGCAACAGCCTCGTCTATGGTGCTGGCCATTCCCGATTCAGGCTGGGGGATTCCCAGGCGCTTCATTATTTCACTAAAACGGATTCGGTCCTCGGCCAGGTCTATGGATTCGGGGGATGTTCCCATTATCTTTACGCCGTACTTTTTAAGGTCGGCCGCTATGTTAAGGGGAGTCTGGCCGCCGAACTGCACAATCACACCTTCGGGCTTCTCCTTTTCGTAAATGGCAAGTACGTCCTCAACTGTAAGCGGCTCAAAGTAGAGTTTATCTGACGTGTCGTAATCCGTTGATACGGTCTCGGGGTTGCAGTTTACCATTATGGATTCGTACTTTTCGTCGCGCAGGGTGAACGCGGCGTGAACGCAGCAGTAATCGAACTCGATCCCCTGTCCTATGCGGTTGGGGCCTCCGCCCAGTACCATTATCTTTCTGCTGTTCGCGGATACAGGAACGCTGTCGGGCGCGTTGTACGTTGAATAATAGTACGCGGCGTCCAGCACTCCGCTCACGGGCACAGCCTCCCATGACTCCACTGTACCCAGCGCCGTTCTCTGTGAGCGGATGGACTCCTCGCTCTGCCCTGTAATCTGCGAAAGGTACCTGTCAGCGAAACCATCCCGCTTTGCCCTTACCAGCAGCTCAGAGGGTATATCTTTAACCCTGTATTGCAGTATCTGCTCTTCAAGCTCAACAAGCTCTTTCATCTGCTGTATGAACCATGGCTTGATATGGGTCTTTTTGTACAGGGTCTGCACATCAACCCCTTTGCGGAGCGCCTCGTACATTATGAACTGGCGCTGGCTCGTGGGTACAGCAAGCTCTTTGAGCAGCTCATCGGCGCTCATATTCATGAACATCTTCACGTTGCCCAGCCCGTACCTGCCGTTCTCCATTGACCTGATAGCCTTCTGGAAAGCCTCTTTGTAGTTTTTACCTATGCTCATGGCCTCGCCCACTGCGCGCATCTGGGTGCCAAGCACATCCTTTACGCCGTGGAACTTTTCGAATCCCCACCTTGCGAACTTTACAACCACGTACTCTCCCGAAGGAGTGTACTTATCGAGTGTGCCGTCACGCCAGTATGGTATCTCGTCAAGGGTAAGGCCGCACGCCAGCAGTGACGACACCAGCGCTATGGGGAATCCCGTTGCCTTTGAGGCAAGGGCCGAAGACCTTGATGTACGCGGATTGATCTCTATTACCACCACCCTGTCGCTTACCGGGTCATGGGCGAACTGTATGTTAGTACCACCTATAACCTCTATGGCCTCGACTATGGCGTATGAATATTTCTGAAGCCTTGCCTGCAGGGAGGGTTCCACCGTGAGCATGGGCGCGACGCAGAATGAATCACCCGTATGCACACCCATGGCGTCAACGTTTTCAATAAAGCAGACTGTTATCATTTTATTTTTGGCGTCGCGGACTACTTCAAGTTCCAGTTCCTCCCAGCCGAGAACCGATTCCTCTATGAGCACCTGGTTCACTATGCTGGCCGCAAGCCCTCGTGAAGCTACATCGCGAAACTCGTCCATGTTATAGACCAGTCCTCCGCCAGTGCCTCCCATGGTGTATGCGGGGCGTATTACAACGGGGAACCCCAGTTCGGCGGCAATCTCTTCGGCCTCGGCAAGAGTGCTGGCAGGTTTACTTCTGGGCATCTCTATGCCCAGGCGTTCCATTGTGTTTTTGAACTCTATGCGGTCCTCTCCGCGCTCTATCGCGTCAGCCTGCACACCGATAAGCCTTACTCCGTACCTGTCAAGAATACCGCTGCTGTGCAGCTGCGATGAAAGGTTAAGAGCGGTCTGCCCACCCAGGTTGGGCAGCAGGGCGTCGGG
>JAAYBQ010000162.1 GCA_012730035.1 Spirochaetota bacterium | reverse complement strand
CAATCCACCGGATTACGATATAAAGATCATCGCCGATGAAGTACAAAAGACCCTCTCCCCTTTTGACCTTAAACTGTATGTATATATAAAAGTATTACATCTGACCGAAAGTGAAACAGCATCGCGTCTTGGCCTCACTGCGCGCCAGGTACGGTATAAATCCCTGAACATCACAAAACATATCCAGTACCATCTTCTAAAAATGGGTTTAAAGGACATTTCAGAATTTTAATTTTTTTAACCTCATAAAAGTTTTTTTTGTCATTTATGGCAGTCTCAGGTCTTTATAAATATGAATAGCCAGAATAGTGTTTTTTGCGTGTTTTATAGTCATTAAAAGCGGTATTAATTTCAATGCGACATAAGATTTTTTGTTTGACTTTTGCCAGGTATTAATAATTATTAATACTGATTAATACTTATTACCATTTATTAATAAATATTAATCAGTTTAAGAACTTTAAGCTCGGCTGGCAGGGTATGACAAGACAATCAATAAGCATTGATGATGATGTCCTTGAAGTTTTAAAGAAGAAGGCGGTCCAGAACTCGCGCTCTCTTTCCAAGGAGATCGAATACAGGCTTAAACTCACCCTGCGCAGCGAAGAAGAGCAGGCAGAAAAAAATAAAGAGAGTTATCAATGACTTGATAGAACTTAAATGAAAAAGCCTGAAGCGGCAACTTCAGGCTCAAATTAAAACCGGGCGATCACCCGTTTCTTTTACTTATTGTTAGTTGAAATATACTTGCGTCGGCTTGTTATTGTCAACTTAAAAAAACGGCAAAACTCCGGTTTTAAACAAAAAACATCAAAACCGGAGGCTTTTCATGGCAAAAATTCACAATCTTCGCACTCATCATCCCAATTTATCATTTATAACAACAGGAGCGGTTCCATGTAGACCTCTGCTTTCCTTCCCGGGAAGTTCAGGTGGTCGCACACATAATAGTCTGTAAGTAATAACGGATTATCAGTGATCCGCGTAAGCCGGAACATCATTAAACTCGTCAGGCGTCTGGGGAGTGATCTCGAAGACTATCGCTACTATTGCATAGCCAGGCATCACTATTCCCTGCGCTCAGGGATCTTCTCCCTTGACGAGTTCTGTGACCTGCTTCACACGGAATACGACTACGCGTCACTTCACCGCAGGCCGGGCAATGACCGTAAAAAGTTCAAAGCCCGCCTTGTGGCAATCATTAATGAATCAGTATTATTCTCAGAACTCCTGGACGGCCGCTACAAGGCTAATTCCGAAAAGGGGTTGCTCTCCAGGTACAACAAGGGTAACAACCGGTCCAACTGGTACGAGATCCCTGACAAAGCAATACTATCATCAAAGAAACAGTTCTTCGACTTCTGCGTAGGCTCACTCCTTGCAGGCGGCCGCTTCCAGGCCAACAAAAAGACCGCACAGTTCTGCGGGGTCACGGTCCGCCGCATCCAGTATGCAACGTCAAGGAACAACAAAAACAGCTTATTCATTAAACGATATAATTTTCTGGAGGACTTCACCGGCACTTATGAAGATGTCGAGAAGTTCCGCGCTATACTATTCAACGCTCATGGAATAACATCCCCACTTCCCCGGAAGCATAAAAGGGAATGGGTGATGAGGCTAAACGCACCCAATACTTACAGGGCAAACACGTTGTGCGGGGTTAAAGGGGACAGGGCACAACCACTGAAGGCTAATGTAAAGAAAGAGGGTTGCTGGTTTATTCCTGCAGTTGAATACAATAAGCAGCTGAGCCTTTTCGAAACAGAAGACAAGCGCTGGTTTTTCAATGACAGGCTCTATACGCTGGACCGCTATGTTCAGGACAACAGCAAGTACCTGTCATGATATATGTCATTTATGGCATCCCGGACTTATTGTTTTTAATCACCCTAAGGGGTATCTGGCCTATCTTTTCCCGGCATGCCTGGCAGCAGCCCGTGGTTAAATCGTGCTACCGGCGGATTGGCCGTGTGTTACGGATTAACGGGCTTTCCGTGTTTCAAAGCTGCAGAAACCGTACCGGAAAAAGGCCAGCAAAGCAGCCGGTACCCGGCGGGCGGCAGCTCCGCCCTCCCTGGTCTTATATGTTTTG
>JAAYBQ010000161.1 GCA_012730035.1 Spirochaetota bacterium | reverse complement strand
ACAGCCGAGAGTGTGCTTGCGGGCATGGGCGAGATGCAGCTTAATCTGATTCTGAATAATCTTAAGGAAAAGCTTAAAATTGATATAATCACGCGTGTTCCCAGGGTGGCATACAGGGAAACGATAACCAAAAAAGCCGAGTCACAGTATAAACATAAAAAACAGTCCGGTGGCCATGGCCAGTACGGCGATGTATACTTAAGGGTTAAACCTCTTGAGAGGGGCAAAGGTTTTGAATTTGTTGACAGCATTGTCGGAGGTGTCGTTCCCAAACAGTATATACCTGCTGTTGAGAAGGGGCTTCGTGAAGGTCTTGATGAAGGCGTATTGGGTAAATACCCTATAGTAGACCTCTGGACAGAGCTTTACTACGGATCTTACCATGATGTCGATTCATCAGAGATGGCTTTCAAAATTGCCGCGCGTACAGCTCTCAAGCTTGCCATGGAACAGGCCGGGCCGCAGCTTCTTGAACCGGTTATGAATGTAAAAATTTATGCTGATAAAGAGTTCATGGGTGACATCATGAGCGATATCACAAGCAGGAGGGGCCGCGTACTCGGCATGGACAGCCAGGAGGGTAGCAGTGCCCAGGTTGTAAGGGCAACTGTTCCTGAAGCTGAAATGTTAAGGTACAGTACAGACCTGCGTGCGATGACAAGCGGCAAGGCCACATTCGAGATGGAATTCTCTCACTATGATCCAATATCGGGGCGTGAAGCCGACAAGATACTCGAAGAGAGAAAAAAGCAGCTTGAAGAAGAGGCAAACAAATAAGGCTTACCCGTTATATATGTACCGGAATGTAATTTCCGCGCAGGCGGGAATTACATTCCGGTACTGAAGTTTCTCGCTGCATTAATACTGTAACAGTATATTCGTAACAAAATTTTATTCACCGCTTCACATATACAACTGCAGGTTTCGATACAAGGAAGCTCGCATTTTATTAACATATACTTTTCATGGTTGAAACTGACGGAAAATATTAATTTTTAGTCTTTGTATCCATGCAATTATTATTTTTACACTTCTGCACATGAGTGAATTGATATGAAAGAATTCTGGAAAATAAACCTTCCCATACTTTTTGTTATTTCATTCTTTCTGCATATTATTCTTCTCTCCTTCTGGCTGATTCCTGATTCAGGCGGAATGATAAACTTTATCGAAAGGAAGAAGCAGCTTGCTGCGATGGAATCGCAGCTTTCCGGTGGGCGTGATATAATTGTTAACATAAACCAGGATGATAGGCGCGTTATTGACAGTAAAACCCTTTTATCCGACAGGGATTCCTCTGCAAAAGGTTACATTACAAAAGATAAGGGTAACCGGTGGCTTAATAACTCTCTTGATTTTAAAACAGGTCGGGGTAACAGTAAATCAGAGGCAGGCGTGCGGCCGGGTTCATCAGGCAGGCGCCCGGCAGACACCAAGAGTGATGAGGAAGTTCATGTCACTATCATGGCAAGACACAAATCCAGGGCAAACCAGTTAAGTTCAGCAATGGATAGGCTGGCAATTCCTGATAAGAACGATGTAACGATTAAGAATGCAATCTATTATTCCAACACAGGCAGTTTTTCATTCAATACTGCTAAATTCAAAAATTTTACCTACTTCAGGAAAATGAAGGATAAAATCGCATCCAACTGGAGCATTAACCCGATTGTAAACGCGTATATCAGGGGGCAGGGTGGAGGTATGAGGATTATGGCCATCCAGAGCCAGCAGGTAAAAATGTATTTTATAATGGACCGGACGGGTGAAGTGGTCAAAATAGAGATTCTTGATTCAATGGGGAACAAGCCACTTGATACTGCATGTATTGATGCCATAAGGCTTTCAAAAAATTTTGGTGCTGTGCCCGATGATATTGAAGGGGAATATATATTGATCCCCTTCATATTCGGATT
>JAAYBQ010000160.1 GCA_012730035.1 Spirochaetota bacterium | reverse complement strand
TTGCGCCTTAGCGGCTTAGCGAGAGACAATCCTTTAATCCTTTCTCCGCGCTCAGTTCGACAGGCTCACTACATCGCTCTGCGGCTCTACGAGAGACCCTGTTAAGTCCAGGTCACTGACGGTACCATGTGTAACAGCTGGATACCCGTCTGCACGGGGATGACACACTCCCTCCTTTGCGCCTTAGCGGCTTAGCGAGAGGCATGTTAAGTCCAGGTCACTGACGGTACCATGTGTAACAAATGGATACCCGTCTTCACGGGTATGACAAACTCCCTCCTTTGCGCCTTAGCGGCTTAGCGAGAGACATGTTGAATTCAGGCTTCACCCCGTACCCGGCCTGCCGCCCATCTTCTCAGCTTCGCATAATCCTCAAGACTTATACTGCCGCCAACAGATTCCTTTACAAGCTCTTCCCATACATCATCGCGTGTAAGGAACTCCCTGACCTTTACGGGATCAACTCCCATTGCACTACGCTCAGCCTGCCTTATAATTTCAGCAGCCCTTTCAGCTGTATCATATCCAACAGGTGCGCTGATAAAATCATCAACTGTGGCAGGAACGACTCCATGCGGCAGCAGGCCGCCGCCTATCCAGTGGACCCGGCCGGGGCAGTTCTCTTTAATATACCGCGCGAGTGAATCCCTGTAGCCTGTGAACGACCTGCGCGTGTACCTGTTCGATTCAATAAATCCCCTGCTTGACTTAAATATGTATTCGGCATTGAACGATTCGGGCGTGCGCAGCCTTGTGTTGAACATCGTGGCATACCTCTGCTGGTAAGCAGTGCCGCGCGCGTATATGTTGTTGTGCGTAAATGAAAAGTCAAATCCTGCCATGGCAATGCTTTCAAAGCCGCAGAGCAGGGCCAGGGCCAGCGCGTCCCCTGCCACTGATCCGGTTGATGAATCTATGGAACCTGTGATGCCCGGGTAGAGGTTCTCTATAACCTGTGAAACCGGGTGGCTGTTGAGCGAAACAAATCCGCTGTATCTTTTAACTGTCGCGGGCGGAGAGACTATTGAGAATACATGGGCAGTCCGTTCACCCCTGTGGCCAAGCAGGTGCTCGGCTATGCGGTGCTGCGGGTCTATTGATACGCAGAGTTCAGGCGTGATGCCGTTCTGTTCGAGCATTGGAATGGCTGAATCCACGGCTATTATTACGAACCTGTTACGGTTAGCGCGGATTTGGGCCATGTGACTCTCTACTGAAGGCGCTGATGAAACTATGAGTCCCCTGAATCCCGCGAATCTCCCCGCAAGTGATGAAACAGGGTGCAGTGATTCAATCTGTTCAGCGTTAAATAAGGCGTTGCGCAGGAACGCACGGCCGAACGCCTTTACCGTTGCCGCGCCTGAAGCCTTTTTGTCCAGTACCCTTTTTACCGCGGCCTTGACTGATGAGTAGTATTCAGGAAACAGCTTGAACGAAGCGGAATGTTCCCTGACATGAATGCCTTTATGCTCATCAAGAGTTACGGTCACCGCAAGAAATTTTTCTATTTCAGGTATATCCTTTCCGGTGATAAACTGTACGTTGCGTGATGAAGCAAGGAACCCGGTGTTCACGTTCCGCCCGATGTCATTCTCTATTCCCCTGAGAATGTCGATTATGATTACACGTTTGTACCTTTGAAGTTCATCTTTAAGCGGAAGCATGGAGTAGCCCAGGCCGCAGCCCAGCGCGATTACAAGGTCATACCTGCCGGGATCCGGCGCGGTCTCTGCTGCCTCACGCGCGGGTGCGACCCTGCTGTGAAGCGGGAACTCTCTGCCGTCAATGGTGACAAGGAGCGTCATGCTGCCGTCCTTTGCGTCAGCGCATTTGTACGTGCAGCGTGTATTTACCGATGAGGATTCCATACTACAGGTTCGACAAAAATTTTTATGTTATGCAGGTATTTTTACGGGGTAAGGGGGATTTACCGGGGTGTACTCCCGGAGCGATGCGTTCAGCCTTTTAAGTGCTTATGGCCATTCTTAAAAACATAAGCCAAATACCACTTTACATCTGCGCCGTTGCACATTAGCCTGCATAAAAACTATTTGAACTCTGCCCGGTACGGGGCCTAATTTAAGAATTAACATCAGGGGTGCGGGGTAATGAAACATTACGCAAATTTTTTGCTCTTTCTTTTACTTGTTTCTGTCATTTTCTTTGCCGCGTGTAAAAAAGAGGAGAAGACAATGGTTGACATTAATACGATCAATGCTGACGGGTCGCACAACGAGAGCTACATCTTCAGGGAAGAGATAGAGAAGGAAAAACAGCGCGAACTGAAGCGCTCAGATCCAGATTTCAGGTGACAGATTCTGTTTTTTGCAGTAAATTATTTCTATCGTGCTGAGAAATAATTTGTCACAGGATTTCTTACATGGCAGTTAAAAAGTATTAAGATATTATTTAAAAAATTCCGTTAATAG
>JAAYBQ010000159.1 GCA_012730035.1 Spirochaetota bacterium | reverse complement strand
TGCCAGTCGAAGATTGTTTTTCTCCGGTCTGTCTTTTTTTACCAGTTGTTTTATTTACTTTCATGTGCTCTGTAAACTTTTAGAAGTTATATGCTATTCCGGAATAGATACCCACCATGCCAAGCCATCGGGTTTCCCCGTTTCCATTACCGCTCCAGTTGAGATAGTCCTGGAAGTCATCCTGAGGCTGGCGCTGGAAACGTATATCAAGTCTGAGTTCCAGGAGGTTGAATGTTACTCTTTCAAACTGTACGCCTCCGCCAAGACCGAACAGCGGGCGTACAAGGTAGGGTTTGCCTGCAAGCATGGAATTTGTATCATCCGTAAACCCCCCTGACAGGTAACGGTCAAGCGCAAGTCCCGCTCCGGCAAACATGAAGAAATTTACTGATCGTTCTTCAGGTGATGCTGTATACCCGCCTATTTTGTACATAAGGGTGTACGATTCAGCAGTAAAAATATTTTTGAAATCCTCGTATGAAAATGCTCCCTTTGAGCGGCCGTATGAAAAATATATGTCATGAAACCAGTTCCCGGCCTTTAGAAATTTCACTTCGCCGTAAAATCCCCACTCCAGAAACATCCTGTGGTCGATTTTTGAATCGTATAAATCATCTGAATTATCTGAATCTTCAGGAAAAACCTCACCCAGGGTGCCTATGGCTCCCTGAATCCCGGCAGATAAAATTGTTGATTGAGCATCAGCTTGCCTTTTGCAGGTGCAGACCAGCGATACTAAACAAGTCAACATCAATATCATCTTTTTCATTGAGGAGCCTCTATTTATTTTTATTCTTTTATTGATCTGAACTAATCATAGACTAAAATCACAGAATGTTAATATTCGGGTGGGTAACATTTTGTCAACAGGATTTGCACTGTTAATGTGATAGTTTATTCAAATTCACACCGGCCAAGATACACTGATACATCCCCTGGAACGGCAGATATTTATTCCCCATGCTTGACAGCTGTTGAGCCCGGTGATATGGTTAACCAGCAGGGGGTGCTCCATGATACATAAAATCAATGAACTCATATCAATTTATTTCACCGACGAGGGGTTCGGCAGATCCAACTCCGTGCTCATTGATGATAATGTTCGTGTCATGATAGACAGCGGGGCGGGTAAAATTACGCAGCAGGCCCGGCCTGAAGGTGTTGATCTGCTTGTGAATTCCCACTGCCACATTGACCACGTCTGGGACAATGATCTTTTTTTGAACGCGCATATACCCGGCGCATCCAACGATCTTTGTTATCTACCGGGAAAAGGCTATGATAATAAAGCACCTTGACAGGCTTATTAAAAATGGTGTTGCTTCGGTTGATGACCATGGACGGTATTACAGCGGGTGAACAATCCCTGCATGATTAGATAGTATAATCGGTTGAACCGTTGCACGATTCCTTTTTCTTTTTATATTTTTTTACAAGGTCTTCAAGAGTAATTTTTTCCATGAATCCGATAAGAAGGGAACTCATTTCGTTCCAGACCGCCCGTGTTACACACTCTGTTGACTTGCCGCAGATGTCGGGCGCGTTTACGCAGTCAACAAGGCTCATGTCGCCTTCCAGTGGTTCGATTATATCGCGCAGTGTTATCTCTGACGCGGGCCTGCCAAGCAGGTAGCCTCCATGTGCTCCGCGGAAAGTGGTTACCAGCCCCCTGGCCTTCAGCGGTATTATTATCTGGCTCAGGTACTTTTCTGAGATCCCCTCGGAATGTGCGATGTCCTTTAAAAAAACAGGTTCCTTCTTTTCGTAAAGTCCAAGGGCAAGCATAAGTCTTACGCCGTACCGTGAACGGGTTGAAAGCCGCATAAATGTACCTCCTAAACAGCATCAAACAGCCATGTAGACAGGTAGCGTTCACCTGAATCTGGCAGAATAGCAATAATCGTTTTGCCACGTGAATTCTTTCGCTTCGCAACTTCAAGCGCTGCATAAAGAGCAGCACCACCGGAAATTCCCGTAAGTATACCTTCAAGTTTCGCAAGGCGGCGTGCACTATCACCTGCGTCCCTGTCGTTCACGGGTATTATTTCATCCACCGTGTCTTTGTTATACACAGCGGGGATAAATCCTGCGCCTATACCCTGTATTTTATGGGAGCCGGGTTGTCCCCCGGAAAGTACAGGCGAATCTGCAGGTTCAACTGCAATTATTTTTATATCGGGATTTCTTTTTTTCAGGGACTCGCCTGTTCCCGTTATTGTTCCGCCGGTGCCAACTCCACCGATTACAATATCGACATTGCCATCCGTATCATTCCATATCTCCTCTGCCGTGGTTCGTCTGTGCACCTCGGGGTTTGCGGGATTGCTGAATTGCTGCGGGATAAAACTTCCGGGAATCTCCTCTGCGAGTTCCTCAGCTTTTGTGATTGCCCCGCTCATACCTTTGGCTCCATCGGTCAGTTCAACGCGGGCGCCAAATACCTGAAGCAGTTTCCGTCTTTCGATGCTCATGGTGTCAGGCATTGTCAGAATCAGCTTATATCCCCTTGATGCGCAGATAAATGCAAGGGCGATTCCCGTGTTGCCGCTTGTGGGTTCAATAATCGTTGTGTCACCTGTTATGCGTCCATCGCGCTCAGCCGCTTCGATAAGGGCAAGACCCAGCCTGTCCTTTACGCTCGAAAGAGGATTGAACGATTCGACCTTGGCAAGAAGATTAACATCCTTTGCCGGGTTAAGTTTGTTGATCCGCACAAGCGGCGTGTTCCCTATAGTCTTTGTTATGTCATCATATATTTTTGCCATGACTTTTTACTCCTGTGTTTCATCTCAGCTGTTGAATAATTATTTCATCGCTTTCTCCAGGGCCTGGTCAATGTCGGTGATAATATCATCTATGTGTTCAATCCCTATCGACAACCTGATAAAGTCCGGTGTTACGCCCGAAGCTCTCTGCTCTTCAGGTGAAAGCTGCTGGTGCGTTGTGCTTGCCGGGTGAATTGCAAGCGACTTCGCGTCCCCTATGTTTGCCAGGTGCGAAATAAGCTGGAGCGAGTTGATGAACTTCTTGCCTGAATCGATACCGCCCTTTATGCCGAAACCGATAATCGCGCCTGCGCCATGCTTCAGGTATTTATCAGCTAACTTTTTATCCTTGTGCGAATCAAGTCCGGGGTAGTTAACCCATTCAACTGACGCATGCTTTTCAAGGTGCATTGCTGTTGCCAGCGCATTCTCAGCGTGCCTGGGCATGCGCAGGTGCAGCGTCTCCAGTCCCTGCAGAAGCAGGAATGAGTTGAATGGTGAAATGGCCGGACCCATGTCGCGCAGCAGTGTGACTCGCGCTTTAAGTATATATGCAATGTTGCCCACAGGTTTGAGCGCCTCTATGAACTGTAATCCGTGGTAGCTCTGGTCCGGATCAGAAATAAGCGGGAATTTTCCGCTGCTCCAGTCGAACCTGCCTGAGTCAACTATGAGCCCGCCAAGCGTAGTGCCATGACCGCCTATGAACTTGGTCGCGGAATAAACAATAATGTCAACACCGTGATCAAACGGACGCAGTGTGTACGGAGATACGGTGTTATCAAGAATAAACGGTATGCCGTGCTTATGTGCCACAGTCGCAATCCCCTCAAGGTTGGCAACATCCAGTTTGGGATTACCTATAGATTCAGCGTAAACAGCCTTTGTTTTTTCGTTGATTGCCTTTTCGATTGCGTCAAGGTCATTGGAGCTTACAAAATTTACCTTTATCCCGAACCTGGCAAGCGTATACCTGAAGAGGCTGAATGTTCCGCCGTAAAGATTGTCCGCGGATACTATTTCGTCACCTGCCCTGGCGATATTCAGGATAGAGAGTGTAATTGCAGCCTGTCCGCTTGCAACTGCAAGTGCGCCAACACCCCCGTCAAGGAGCGCGATGCGTTTTTCAAGAACATCAGTTGTAGGATTCATGAGCCTTGTGTATATATTACCGAACTCTGTAAGATTGAAGAGCGCTGCAGCATGGTCAGTGTTGTTAAACTGGTACGATGTTGTCTGGTAGATGGGAACAGCTCTTGCACCGGTAACGGGATCAGGTTCCTGCCCTCCGTGAAGTGCAAGAGTTTCAGTTTTCAGATTAGCATCCAGTTTGCTCATATTTTCCTCCGGGTACTTGTGAATCCCTGTTTAATTACTATAAATACTATTAAATTAGTAGAAATTAAAATAATTATAAATATTTGTCAATAAATAAGCAGTTTTTTTGAGCAAAAGTTTTTTAAAGAAGTTTTAGTGCAAAATTAGGTCGTTTTTCAATGTCCGGTGTTTTCAGCAGGAGAGGCTCTGACCCCTAATTTAGGGATTCATGAAGTTTTGCTGTTTCGGGGTCAGAGCCCTCAATGAATGAAGAATTCTTCGGCTCTTAGTAAAGTATCGCTAATTTTAGATATGGAGGATGCATTTCCCTGTATGTGATATGCTCTGACCCATGGTTTTCACAGGAAAATTATCTGGAACCGGGCAGGGTCAGAGCCCGGTGTAATCAATGTGCTCTGACCCTGGTACCGGCCGATGCAGTCCGGGAACTTTCTACGGGGGGCAGATCGCACAGACCGACCTGTATGTCTCTGTTGAAAGGTATCTGTCGCCGCGGTCAGGGAAGAGAACTACTACAGTGGAACCGCGCTTAAGGTCACGGGCAGCATTCATGGCTCCCCGGAGTGCTGCACCGCTTGAAATTCCGCAGAAAAGCCCTTCTCGCGTGGCCAGGTCGCGCACTGTTTCAAAGGCGTCCTGGTCACTGCACATAAATCTGTAGTCAAGAAGTTCCGGGCTGAATATTTCAGGGACAATCGATTCACTCATGTTTTTAAGGCCCTGGATTCTGTGATCAGGTTCAGGCTCAATGCCGGCTACTTTTGTCCGCGGGTTGTGTTCCCTGAAAAAACGTGAGCATCCCATCAGTGTACCGGTAGTACCCATTCCGGCTACAAAGAGGTCGGCTTCACCTTTTGTGTCGCGCACAATTTCAGGAGCTGTTGTATCATAGTGTGATCTCCAGTTGGCTTCGTTGGCAAACTGGTTCGGCATATAGTATTTTTCGGGCATCGCTTCAAGTATGTGGTGGGCGCGGACTATGGCTCCATCAGTGCGTGCGCATCCCGGGGTGATTTCAAGTTCTGCACCAAGGGCCTGGAGTATTGCCCTGCGTTCTTCGCTTACGCAGGCAGGCATGGTAAGTTTGATCCTGAAGCCCATAGCTGCAGATATCATGGCAAGCCCTATTCCTGTGTTTCCCGATGTCGGTTCAAGAATGGTCTTATCCTTTGTAAGAGCGCCCGAATCCATTGCGGCCCTGATCATGTAGTATGCGGGCCTGTCCTTTACGGATCCTCCGGGATTTGAGCCTTCAAGCTTGGCCAGTATCCTTACCCCCGTTTTTTGTGAATCCCAGATGTTCATTATTTCAACAAGGGGTGTGTTTCCAATGGCGTTTACCAGGCTCATAACCGACCTCACAAAAAATATCAGTAAAACTCAGATACAGTTGCTGCATCCGGTTTCTAATATTCCGCAGGGCAGGGGAAAGCAAGAAAAAATATAGGGTGCCGGATTTATTTTACAGCGGTTCGGGGTTGAACTTATAAATGGTCTGAACTGCTTCGTTTGAGTCATTCCCTTGAAAAAGGGAATCCATATTCATGAAAAAATGGATCTCCGCCTTCGCGGAGATGACATTATCGTTACATTATCAGCTGAGGCTTGCCTTGCTTAGTCCGACCCTTTATGGAGTATCGGCAGATTTTCCAGGATATACGGCCAGCAGCCAGGCCACGGTATTCAACAGAATTATTTTTTGATTTCGGTATATTTAGCAATCAGCCGGTCCTTTTTGCTCCAGATTTCATTCAGCCACTCTGTAAATGTTTTTTTGAACTTCGGATCCTCTATGTCGGCGCTGATGAAATTTTCAGGTATATCTATTGTTTCCACGAAGACATCAACAGCTCTGACCCTTCTGCAGAGAAAGTCCCAGAGTGATTTCGGGCCTTCGGGATAGACTATGGTCAGGTTGAGCAGCTTGTGAAGGTGATCTCCCATGGATGATATAGTGAACGAGACTCCGCCTGCCTTGGGCTTGAGCAGGTATCTGTAGGGGGATTTCTGCCTGTCGTGCTTCTCTTTTGTAAAGCGTGTGCCCTCGGGGAATGTCATGATTGCAACTGGCGATGTTTTGAATTTTTCACATGCCTTTCTGGTTATTTCGATGTCTTTTCCTTTAAGTTTCGGATTTTTTTCGATCTCCTCTTTCGTATATCTTTTCATAAAGGGGAAATCCAGCGCCCACCATGCAGGCCCCATGATCGGAACCCATATAAGCTCTTTTTTAAGGAAAAATTTCATGTAAGGGATTCTTCCGTAAAGTATCTTCTGCGCTATAATGATATCTACCCATGACTGGTGATTGGATATTACCAGGTACCAGTCATCCTTTTTAAGTTTTTCGAGCCCGGAAACATTCCATTTTATGGGAAAGCAGTAGTGTATAAACATTGAGTTAACAAAAACCCAGTTGTTCGCCACTCTGATAAGAATAATGGTCATAATTTTATGCCACCATTTGAACGGTATAATAAATTTGATTATGGCCAGAGGAAAGAGCTGGGCAGCGCAGAATATTGTATTGATAAAGAGTACGGCGCATATAAGACATGCGAAGACACCGGCAAAAAAACGTTTAAACATTATAATATCCCTGTATATTTTTTCTTGTGGTCAGAGCAGCAGATTCTTTTGAGATGAATGCATACTAAGACTATAACCTAATAAACAGGCTGTTCCGTGTAAAGTTGCAGATAAATTTTTTTATAAGGGTTTTTTATTAATTGCAGCTATAAAAATATAGCGCCGGACTTTTTAAGTGCCGGTATCGCGAAGTAAAACTGCAAAACCGTATAATTTCGCGCGATTTTGAAACTGGAGCTGCAGGAATGGCCACACTACTGTATTGCAGTAGGTTTAGCGGTGTTTTCTGCACACTGCTGTGTCCCGAAAAGTTTTACCGGTGACACCTGGATGCTCTTAATCAGGCTTGCTGCCTGTGAATTTTTAATTGATTTATTAGGCCTGCCTGTAATTACTGTTTCAGGTTATTCAGGATGAAATCAAAAAGTAAAGCAACTGAAGAGAAGGTCTTTAAAAGCGCTGAAATGCTCATGTCCAGGTACGGCATAAAAGGGTGGAACATGAACGATCTGGCTGCAGCCTCGGGCATTACCAAAAGGACGCTCTATAAAATAATCACCTCAAAAGAACAGCTCATCAGGGATGTTGCGCAGAATAATATCAATGCCATGAGGGAAAAACTGTTCGATATTATTAAGAAGGGTGAAGGTTTTATGGAGAGCCTTGAAATGATGATAGTGGCAATACCCGAACTGCTTAAGAATAACTACGTAAACAATTACAGCGATATACTCAACGAATTCCCCGAGCTTGAGGCTGAACTTGTCAGGGAGAACGAAAAGCTCTCCAATGACCTTCTTCTTTTTTTTCAGCGCGGAATTGACAGCGGTTTTATAAGGGATAATCTCACACCTGCGTTTATTAACCAGATGTTCCATGGTATGATTATACATTTCGCCAAGTACAGCAGCTCTGAAATTGAAACTGCTGAAAAGCTGAACCTTGCATTGCGCAGCCTTATCTACGGTATAAGGAGCAGGCAGCCTGATTAATACTGCAGCATATACTCCGTGATTGCATCAATATGAAGTGCCATTGTATCGAATAATCTTATGTTCACATCATCCTGCTTTATAAGAAGCGGAATCTCAGTACATCCCAGAATTATCCCCTTTGCACCCCTTGATTCAAGATCCGAGATAACTTTTATAAAATATGACCTGGCTTCGTCAGTAAATATACCCCGACAGAATTCATCCATTATAAATCCGTTTATCCTTTCCCTGTCGGGGCTTAGTGGAATTATTGTTTCTATACCGGACTTTTCGGCCAGCCGCAGGCTGTAAAAATCCTTCTCCATGGAATACTTTGTACCAAGCAGTCCTACCTTTGATATTGCGCAGGATTTTACAGCTTTTCCCGCGGCATCGGCAATGTGCACCAGGGGCAGGCCCGTATTGTTCTCAACCGCGTCTGCGAATACATGCATGGTGTTTGTTGCGATTGCTATTGCATCGGCGCCGGCAGTTTTAAGCTTCGTTGCTTCGTCGATGAGCGCTTTTTCTATGATGTCCCAGCGGTCAGCCTTCATGTTGTCCGAATATTCCTGGAAGTCAACCGATGTCATTATGATTCTGGCAGAATGAACACCGCCAAGCGCGGACTGAACCTTGATGTTAAGCAGCCTGTAGTATTCTATGCTCGATTCCCAGCTTAGACCTGCGATTATACCTATTGTTTTCATGAGCGCCTCCTGATTTTTAAAACTCAGTCGCGATTATGGACAGGCAGGCAACAACAAATCTTAGCCGGGGCGAAAATTGTTAATATAACACAGTATTGTTATTTACAGTGAAAGAGTGCTGCGATATATTATTGACGTATCTCTTCTCATAGCCGTGCCCCGGGTCAGGCCTGGAATGCACGGCAATAACGGCACTGACGGTAACAGAATGAAAAACAACATTACAGAAGATCTGGGCAGATTCCAGCGGTCAAATTTTATTACTGAAAAATCCGCCTTTATTAAAACTCTTCAGGATGAACTGAAAAATGATGAGAGGATACTCTCCCTTGCCGACGGGCTATGTCCGGGCCCTGAATCCTCCGGTGCTGCAGATTATATACCGGCAGTGATCATGGCCACTGACCGAAGAATACTCTTTTTGCGAAAAACCGGAAAAAACAGATGGCAGGCATCAACGCTTGGCGGTGTGAGCGAAGTTAACATATCACGGGGATTTTCAGGAACCAGGGTAAACTATGTGTCCGGCGGCAGGCATTTTGAATTTATCAGCCACGGCCCTGAAAAGGATCTGATTGCAGCGCTCGGAGGTGTCCCGGTTAAATCTACGGCAGAGAGTACTGATAATACAATATCTGCTACCGCAGGCCCGGCGGACAATAAACCTGCAGATCTGTTATCGGGTTATCAATTTATTTTTGCAGAAGCAAAGAATATTATAAGCGCCATATATGAATGTGAAGCTTCGTCTTCTTCTGATTTAAGGGCGGCTTTTCTTGATGATATTGCGCTGCTCTGCGGAATTGTCAGGCCTGATAAAACATCCGGCGGGAACAGCCTTGTCTTTCTGGGGATGGTTCTCTCGGCATTGAATTCCGGGCAAAATGCAGGGCTTGGCCGGGCAGACTCAGGTATATTTATATCCGGACAGCCCGGTGAAGAGCGCAGGGAGGCCTTCATTAAAACTGCTGTTATGTTTATTGATGGAATAAAAATGCCTGCCGGTAAAGATGTCGTGTTCAGTTCGATCAGTTCATCCTGCCTTTCATCAGCCGAAAAGCCGCAGGAAATTATGGACAGGCTTCGCGCGATCCTGTATTCATTTGCGCTGACACTGGTAAAGGCGGACGGGGGGATCAATCCCGCAGAGGAGGATCTGCTTAAGCGCTTATATTCTATGATCTACAGGGAGCCCGATGCTGCGGCCCCCGAATCCCCCGCAAAAGAGGAGACTCTTGATGATGTGATGAAAGAGATCAATTCACTGGTTGGCATGAAAAATATCAAGGATGAAATTAATTCATTCGTGAACCTTGTGCGCATAACAAAGGAGCGTGAAGCGCGCAACCTTCCGGTGGCTACGGTCTCACTGCACTCCGTATTCTACGGGCCGCCGGGAACGGGCAAGACAACTATTGCGCGGCTGCTGGGGCGGGTATACAGGGCGCTTGGCCTGCTTAAGTCAGGGCACCTGGTCGAGACAGACAGGGCCGGGCTGGTCGCGGGTTATGTGGGACAGACCGCTGTAAAAACTGACGAAGTGGTTAACAGGGCCGTGGATGGCGTGCTTTTTATAGACGAGGCATATTCACTTGCTCCTGAACAGTCGGGCAATGACTTTGGTCATGAGGCGATCGATGCGCTCCTTAAGCGTATGGAGGACATGAGGGGCAGGCTCGCGGTTATTGTTGCGGGCTATAGCGACGAGATGGAGCGGTTTATCGGTTCCAATCCGGGGCTTAAGTCAAGGTTCAGCCGCTATTTTAATTTTAATCATTATACCCCGGATGAACTGATGCTGATTTTTGAACGGTTCGCGGGAAACGTCAGGTTCAGGCTTGGGGAGGATGCGGCTAAAAAGCTCGTTGATCTTATCACTGTTTTTTATGAACTCAGGGGGAGGGATTTCGGGAACGGAAGATTTGTGCGTAATGTTTTTGAACGTATTGTGCAGAAACAGGCGGACAGGCTTGCTTCTGTGACCGAACTTACAGAGGATATTCTCTGCGAAATAAGAGCCGAGGATGTGCCGTCGGGGGAGGATTTCAGGGCTGAACAATTTTCCTGAATTCGGTTGAGGGGATTATCTGAAAGTATTTGTTAAGGTGGGATATATCGAAAAGTGTTGATACCCTTTTGTTAATATCGCATACGTAGAATTCTGCATTAATCTCCTCTGCGTGCTTTGCCATGCTTATAAGTGCCCCAAGTCCCGATGAGTCTATGCTGTCAAGGCTCTCGCAGTTTATTCCGAAAATTCTGTATTTTGTTCCGTCTGTCATGAGCACTTTAAATTCGTTTAGAAGTTTATCAGTGTTATGAATGTTCAGGTTCCCTTTTATGATAATCTCAACGGAATCGGTGTAGTGTTGAATGGTTATTTTATCCAATTTGAATCTCCGTATGCTAATTGATCTGTGATCAGGATGCACCTGCTCTGCAGGATGTGCAATTTTAAGATGGATCTATATTAAAGTACAGTGTAAAATTTTCAACTACAATTCGGTGTTGGTGCAAAACTGCGTTCTGCGCAGGCATGAAGAAGGGTGCGGGGCTTCGCCCCGGAC
>JAAYBQ010000158.1 GCA_012730035.1 Spirochaetota bacterium | reverse complement strand
TGAACAGAAACCGGGATCTGCCGCGACCAGGACTCCGGCGGCCTGCGATTTTCCAGATAAAATTAATCTTACTGCACATGGAGACCGGGAGCGGAAGACATGGTGCAGCTACATGGAAAACGGGTTTCGTGAGACAGCTGAACTACTTGAAAAAGAGGTGAGCCCGCTTCTGCCGGACAGGGAATAGGCTCCAGGGAAAAAAGACAGCATTGTTACTTCGAGGTTCTAAAAAAGTAATACAGGTAAAGATGCTGTCACTGGATAATGGTTCTATTTTTTTCTTTTACCCGTCTTTTTTTCAACGGTCTTCTCGGCTGACTGAATTTCGGGCAGCGGAACGCTATTATCAGTCTCCGGCGTGTAAAGCATTGGATTCATGATTATGCCAAATCGTGCCAGAACCATGGAGAACCGGTTCTTAATATCCTCTGCAACATGGTAGAAGCACGGGACCAGAATGAGTGTAATGACCGTTGCAAAGATAAGCCCGTAACCGAATGCCAGTGCAAGGGGAGCGGTCATATAGTTCTTCTCACCAACGCCGTAAATACTGGGTAACAGCCCCAGTACAGTAGTGCCTGTTGTAAGAAATATTGGCCTCAGCCTGAGTACGGCTGCCTCCGCAAGTGCGGAAACAAGGCCGTGATTTTCTTCACGCTTAATGTTTATAAATTCCACAAGTGTAATTGTATTACTTACAATTACTCCTGCCAGGCTGAAAATGGCAAGTACACTCATAAAGCATAGAGGTTCACCATGTACAAAGAGTGCCATTATTACGCCAATAAGTGAGAATGGTATGGCGATCATTACAACAAGCGGTATCATGAGCGATTTAAAGAATATGGCCAGAATTATGAATATAACTACAAGGGCGACGAGGAAATAATTCCCAAGTTCGCCGAGACTTTCAGATGTTTCCTCCTGCTCTCCTCCGTATGATACAAAATATCCGGGGTATCGTTTTTCGATGTCGGCAAATTTCAGATTCAATGCCTGGTTAACCCTTATGGAAGTTGTCCTGGTTGTGTCAACGTTGGCTTTGACCTGTATAATCCTTTTATAGTCAAGGCGGTTTATCTGTGAATATCCGGGCTGCTGCTGCCTGGTGGTGATCATGCCCAGCGGTATAAGGCCTCCCTGGTTATTGGAGATCATTACATCATTAAGACTTTTCATTTTTTTCCGTGCAGATTCATTAAAGCGCACTCGTATTGTGATTTCGTCTTCGCCGTCCCTGACCGAAGTGGCCATGGCACCTTCGAATGCGACATGTATGGCAGTGGCAACGTCGCGTACCGAAACTTTTGCTCTTGATGCCAGGACTTCATCTGTCCTGTATCTGAATTCAGTCTTGCCCGGTTCAAAGTCTGTTTTTACATCATAGACCCCGTCAACACCCTTCAGGTATGTCATGTACTCTTTTGAAATTTTATTGAGCGTGTCAAAGTCTTCACCGCGTATTTCAACGTTTACAGGATCGCCCACAGGCGGGCCGTTTTCGTTTACCTTGACGCTTATCCTTATATCATCAGATATAGTTCCCTGCCGCTTTGCGTTTTCAAAGTCGTCTCTGAGTTTTGTTTCAATCTCCGCTGCTTTTCTTGTACGGTCTTTTTCAGGTGTAAGGTAAAGGAATATAGTTGATTTGTGGGTTCCATCACCCGGCTTTGGGTCAAGGCCGAACGGCACTTCTGTTCCGACACGGGAATAGACTGTTTCAAGTTCTTCCGCAGGGAGGGTTTTAATAATCTTTTCAATTGCTTTAATCTCTTTAAGGTTCGCCTGCAGGTTCCGGCTGTTAGGCAGGTAGGTCTTTATTTCAATCATTTCAGATCCTCCGCCGGGCATAAAAACAAATCCCACCACAGGGACAAGGGCCAGTGATACAAGGAGCAGCAAAAATAATACGCCTACTGTCATGTACCTCCGGTTAAGGGCGGCCTTCAGCAGAGCCATATACTTAAGCTGTATTCTGCCGAAAAAGCCTTTTTCAAGGCGCTCGCCATCTTCAAGGACAACACAGGCACCATTTTTCTCATCATGGCATTCCCTGCTGAATATGTTAATGAATGTGGGCATTATGAATATGGCAATAATCCATGAAGCGGTCAGTGAAATCATCACGACCATTGGAATATATTTGATGAATTTTCCCATGAGACCGGTCAGTAGCATAAGTGGCATAAATGCTGCTGATATGCAGAGAAAGGTTACGGTAACAGGCCATACAAGTTCGCCTGAACCCTTGATCACTGCATCAGTTTTCTTCATACCCATTTCCATGTAGCGGTGTGAGTTCTCGGATATAACAATACCGAAATCTACAATCATACCGAGCACCATGATGAAACCGAAGAGGCTTATTACATTGATTGTTACGCCTGCGGATTTTATTCCGATGAATGCAACCATGAATACCAGCGGTATGGTTGCTGTTACAAGCGTTGCCATCCTGGTGCCGAGCATCAGGAATAGTATGAGTGCAAGAAGTATAAATCCCGAAACCGCGTTTGTTATAACCGAATCGATGGTATTTTTTGTAAATTCACTCGTATCATTGAACAGTTCTATGCTTACAAGTTCCGGTCTGGGGTTGATGAATTTATCCATTGAACTTTTTATTTTATCGGTTAGAACAATTTCGTCAGCGCTCCTCTTTTTAAGGACCTTAAAGATCATCGCTTTTTTACCCTGGTAACGTTCCAGAATTTTTGGGTCTTCTACAGTGTCCTTTACTGTGGCTATTTCTTTTATGCGTATTGCGTAGCCCATGTCATTAGACTGTATTACCGTGTTCAGAATCTCGTTCAGGTTGTTATACTGTCCCTTTGTCCTGAGAACAAACTCATCATCACCAATACGCAGCGGGCCGCCCGGGAAGTCGACATTACGCGAGCTGACCGAGTTGATGACCATGTTCATTCCCAGCCTGTACTTTTCAAGCATGTCAGGATCAACTTCAACAAGGAACTCCCTGTCATAAAAACCGTTTTTCTGAACTTCAGCTACACCGTCAAAATCGTAGAAAAAATCCTCAAGGTGGTCACCAACGCTACGAAGAACTGTAAAGGGGACATCGTCGTTGGCTGCAACGATCGCTGCGTAGAATATTTCTGTCTTGTCTATCTTAATTTCTTCAACAACCGGCTTTTCAGCGTTTGCAGGTATGTCTTCAACAAGGTCAACGGCATCCTTGATCTCCTGTACAACCTGCTTTTTGTCGCTGGCCTTCTCGTCTATATAGACTGCCACTACCGAGACATTTTCAATATTATACGATCTTACCTTGTCTATACCGTCAACTTCGCGAAGTTTCTTTTCTATGGGTATTGTAATGAGGCTCTCAAGCTCATCGGGAGAACCTCCGGGGTAGACTGTCATGATGCTTACCATGTCAAAGCTTACATCGGGGAAGGCCTCCCTGTTAAGACTGGTCAGAGACATTATTCCAATCATGAATATCAGGCCTACAATGAGAGCAACTACCAGCTTTTCTTTTATGAGATATTTTATTATGGTGAGCATAGGTTGCACATCCTGAATAGAAGATTAAACCGTATTATTTTTGAAATATATATTGTTATAAACAAATTAACCAGTCTAAGGGGCATATTTTTGAGATTTATTCCATTCTCGGAATACGGAGACACAAATCACAACCAGTTAATTAAATTAACTGGTTAATTAAATTAACTGGTTAAATTGTCAAGCTTTTAAGTGAGTTTTCAAATATTTTTACATTCAGAAGTTATAACAGTCTCAGGTCAGGTTATCTGCTGTTTTACGATGGAGGGGAAATAATTTTTAATCTTAAATACGGAAATTCTTATCAGCAGTGAGGATTTTATACGGCTATAATAATTATAATGACCGGGGTCTATGAAGTCACAAGAAAGCAGGTACCGCCTGTTGTAAAAATAAAACTGATAAAAAGAACAAAGAGGTTCTGGTAGCTGGCTTATGCGTGGTTCCGCAGCTTCAGTTCAATTGGATGTGGATGAAGATAGAACTGTTCTCTGAGATAGTGCTGATTGAATTTTAACACATAGTGGTTCAGCAGTGTTACCGGAACTATGAGCGGGATAAGACCGTCCTTATAGGTTTGCATAACTTCAAGCATTTCTGATTTTTCTGCGTTCTCGAGGTCCTTTTTAAAATAGCCCAGTATATGCTGAAGTACATTAAAGTTCTTCTTAACTGTTGCGGTCATTTTCAGTCCGGTCATCATTGATTTAAGGTAATTCATTTGAACTGTTTTTAAATTATCTTTTGTTGCGGATGCCGCAATTTTTCCGGTTTCGCGGTAGTGGATTGGACTGTGGGCCATGATTATGAGTTTTTGCTGCGTGTGAAAACGTATAAGCCTGTTGACTGTATTTTCATTTGAAAGCATCTCCTTCCATCTGTGATAGACAAAGATGCGTTCTATAAAATTTTCCCGGAGCACTGGGTCGTAAAGCCTACCCTCCTCTTCTGCGGGAATTTCAGGAAAATATTCCATGAACATGCGGGCAAAAATCCCGACGCCGGTTTTTTGCGGTGTGCCCCCTTTTTCGTGATAAACCTTGACCCTCTCCATACCGCTGCTGGGTGACCTGGACTTGAATATAAATCCGCAAAGATCATCTTGTGCAAGAACTTTCAGTTTATCTTTTGCCCATGACTGCATTTTTTCAGTGTGGTCAATGCCAGATTTTATTGTAACAAGACGTGGATTTGCCGCGTCACCTGTAAGCCTCATGGCTTCGCGAGGAACAGTAAGACCGCATTCAACTTCGGGGCAGACCGGGGTAAAGTCCATGAATCCTCCCAGTGTTTCAACTATGAACGGATCGTACTTGTGTTGTCCGTCAAATCGCACTTTGTTTCCAAGCAGGCATGAGCTTATTCCGATCTTAATTTTTTTCATAAATAATTGCTACTGCTCCATCAGTTTTTGTTATGGCGTTTTACGAATGGATCAATCATGTTTTTATATAATCCGATAATGCTTAATTCCCGTGAAGACGGGCGGTCTTCGGAAGAACTGATGTAAATCCATAATAAAAAAACTTTTAATTATGATAAATAGCACCCTGCGCGAAAATGATTTTCAGGATTGATTCAATCTGTAACTGCTATATTTATAAAATACTAATAAAAATGAAAAAAAGAATTTTATTACTTCGCGCCCGGATATAAAATGACACCGTTAAAGGGATAGTATAAATGGAAACAAAAGCTCTATTTGACATAACTGTTACGCCAAAATCCTCCAGGAGTGAGGTAAGGGTTGACGAGTCCGGTAACATAAAAGTTTATCTGAATTCTCCGCCGGTAGATGGAAAGGCAAACTCTGAATGTATCAGTGTGATTTCAAAAAAACTGAAAATTGCTAAGTCAAATATCTTTATCGAGAAAGGGGACCATGGCAGGAAAAAACGGATTTATGTCAGCGGGATTTCCATGGATGAGGTTATGAAACGTTTCAGGGGTGAGTCATGAAACACACAGGATTTCATGTTTCGATTCAGGGAGGGCTGCATAAATCCTTTGACAATGCCTTGCTCATTGGAATTGATACTTTCCAGATATTTCTGAAAAATTCAACAAGGTGGACTGTGCCTCCTTTAACTGATGATGAGGTAAGTATGTTCAGTAAAAAGTGGAACGCTTCACCCTCTGTCAGTATTCACGCACATACAGGCTACCTTATTAACCTTGCCGGTTCAGGGGAAAACCTCGAAAAATCAATCAACCTGCTCAGGGATGAAATGGAGAGGGCGGACCTGCTGGACATTCCGACACTCGTGCTGCATCCCGGAAGTCATATCGGTGATGGAATTGAAACCGGCATCGAGAGGATCGCTTCTAATATCAATTCCATCCTTGACGGGAAGGACTGGAAAGTGACTGTGCTGCTCGAAACAACTGCTGGTCAGGGAAACTCAGTTGGACACAGATTTGAACATATACGCGATATTATGGCAAGCGTCAAGCGCAGGGAAAAACTTGGTGTGTGCTTTGATACCTGTCACGCATTTGCCGCAGGGTACGATATTTCAAACGCCGAAAGTTACACTGCAACTTTTGCTGAGTTTGACAGGATTATAGGGCTGAATCATCTGAAGCTTTTTCATGTTAATGATTCAAAAAAAATCTGCGGCAGCAGGGTAGACAGGCATGAACATATTGGACAGGGAGAGATAGGCCCCGAAGCTTTCAGGTTGCTCTTTACCGACAAAAGATTTATTGATATCGATAAGATTCTTGAAACTCCGGTTGATGATGTGCGTGATGACAGGGATAATCTTGAATATGTAGAGCAGCTTGCAGCTGAAAGGGCAACAGCGTGAATAAAAAATTCTTCGCCGATGTTTCGCTTTTTGCAGTTGCAATCGTGTGGGGCTATACCTTTGTTGCAATAAAGGACGCGCTCGTTTCAATTACACCATTCAATTTTATCGCAATGCGTTTTGTTATCTCCCTGCTGCTGCTCTGTTTAATTTTCAGGAAAAGTTTAAGGGAGATTACACGCAAAGAGTTAAGGGGTGGAATGATGATCGGCATTTTTCTTTTTTTTGCTTACGCTTTCCAGACTGTCGGTCTCAGGTACACAACAGCATCAAACGCCGGGTTTATAACGGGATTCAGCGTGGTGCTTGTGCCTGTTTTTTCCGCTCTCATATTAAGAACACGGCCTGAATCGGAAAGTATTGCAGGGGTGATCTTGGCTTCTGCTGGACTTTTTTTGCTGTCGTATAACGGTTCATTTTTTTTGAACAAAGGAGATCTGCTGGTTCTTCTCTGTGCAATATGCGTAGCTTTTCATATTATCACTGTGGGTTATTATTCGGGAAAAAGCAACGCTGTCAGGATAACAATAGTCCAGATAGCAGTAGTGACAATCCTTTCGTTTGTTTGCGCTATAGTTTTCGAAAAGCCGCAGATACCTTCGGGGAGTTCAGCGTGGAGCGCTCTGCTGGTAACGTCAATCTTTGCCACAGTTGGCGCATACCTTGTGCAGAATACCATGCAGCGCTTTACCAGTCCCACACATACAGCCTTGATTTTTACAGGTGAACCGGTCTTTGCCGGAATATTCGGCTACTGGCTGCTCGGGGAACAGCTTGCCGCCACAGCAACTGCAGGCTGCGCACTTATACTTGCAGGAATGTGCATAAGTGAACTGAAGATTTTTAGCAGAGAATAGTTGAAAAAATAACTTGATTCCTGAATCATTTAGTCGCATTATCAGAAGTATCGGTAATACATCCCGTTACATTTTATAAGGAGTTGTTGAATATGAAAAAATTTTATTTGCATGCACTGATTATTATTTTTAATGCGTTTCTGATCACCTTTATGTCATGCAGTACTTCACAGATATCAGTCAATAAGAAAGAGATGAAAAAAATTCAGACTGTGGCCATTATGAAATTTGACACAGCCGATGGTATCAATAAAAAAATAGCAAAAGATTGTGAAGAGAGTTTCAAAGGGCATTTTATCAGCATAAAGAAAAAAGTTGTTGAAAGGGAAAAGATAGATGCTCTTCTGAAGGAGGTCGAAAAATCACATACCGGTCTCTATGATAATACAATTGAACTTGGCAGACTTTCAGGTGCAGAGGCTCTACTCTTTGGCGAGGTGACCGAATATAAAGAGGAGGTAAGAAGGGTCAAGTACAATGAATATGATAAAAAGACCAAAAAGAATATAGAGAAAGAAAAGGATAAGAAATTTTTTACTTTCCAGTTAAATGTCAGGCTTGTATCAACAGCTACTGGAAATGTTATACTGACCCTGAAGAATAAATATCCTGAAAATTCATACGAGATGACTGACAGTACAACGCTGGTGCGTTACAAAGAAAGGATACTTGATCAGATGGGTGATGACCTCAAAGAAGCTCTTGAGGAGGATTAATCTGTACAAACCTATCTGTTTTTTACAATGAGTCGCAGGGCTCTCCCGAAAATAATTCAGGTAAGAGCCCCTGTCTAATAGATAATTATGGTAACATCCGGTTGTAATTTAAAAAGACTACTTTATCCCCGAATCTTCACGGTGTCAGTATTGTGCAACTTCACGGAAGAGGAATTTATTCTGCACCCGGGCTTTGTGCTGCGGGTAACGGGAAGAACCCGCACTACCAGTTCATTTATAAGCATATACTTTTCAGCCTTCAGAAAATCATGATCCTCCATGATATTTTCCAGAACCGGGCCCGGGTCATTAATATGCAGAAGAGCAAGTTCCTTCAACCTGTCATATTCTGTTTTTTCATCAATTGTGAACCTGGCAAGACATTCGCAGCCGGCAGCTTTTTTAAGTCCGGAAAACTCTGCATAAATATTTCTGTTTTCAGCCTCACAATCGCTGCTGATATGGTATATCTTCATATATCCTCCGTTGACATCCGTCGTATAGAATTTACATTATAAATATCGGATAAGCTATATGTATGTTTAGCTATTTTTTTGTTTAGTATAAAATTTTTTCAGGGCAGTTGCAGCGTAAAATGGGTGACGGCTGAGAAAATTCTGATAATTTTACCCTTACCGGTCATCCGATATGGAAGGCT
>JAAYBQ010000157.1 GCA_012730035.1 Spirochaetota bacterium | reverse complement strand
TGCTGTTGCCGGTTCGGCCAAAACAGGTTTAAATATGGAACTTCTCAGGGAAAAAATAGCAGAATTATTTCAAAGGCGCAGCACGGTTTATCCGGAACGTACGGATATCAATAAATTTGTTGATAAATAATTGTTCATATTTATATGGTACATAATCATTTATGTGATTAATCTCTTCAGTTATGGATACAGGTTAAACGTTGGATTCACCCTTTTTAAAGTCTGCACTGACATTTTTAAAATAAATCCTACACAGGTGGTATAAAAGTTTATGCTTGAAAAAATACTCAACACCGTATTCGGGACCAAGCCTGAACGCGACAGAAAAAAACTTCAGCCCTTTGCTGACCGGATCAATTCCCTTGAACCCGATATTGCCAGACTGACGCAGGACGAACTGCTTGCCAGAACATGGGAATTTAAAAGCAGGATCGAAAAGGGTGAATCCCTTGAAAGTATAATGCCCGAGGCTTTTGCCGTAGTCCGTGAAGCCTCTGTAAGAACTCTCGGCATGAGACACTTTGATGTACAGATGATGGGGGGGGTGGTTCTGCACAGGGGGCAGATTGCAGAAATGAAAACCGGTGAAGGGAAGACCCTTGTCGCGACACTCCCGGTTTACCTGAATGCCCTTTCCGGTAAAGGTGTTCATGTAGTCACTGTAAACGACTACCTGGCAAAACGCGATGCTGAATGGATGTCACCCATATACAGGGGCCTGGGGCTTTCGGTTGGAACTATTCAGCATAATTTGGGGCCAATTGACAGACAGAAAGCTTACTCTTGTGATATAACCTATGGAACTAATAATGAATTCGGATTTGATTATCTTCGTGATAACATGGTGGAGCATAAATCGCTTAAAGTTCAACGCAAGCTGAATTTCTGTATAGTTGACGAAGTTGACTCGATTTTGATAGACGAGGCCAGGACTCCTCTTATAATATCAGGATCTGCCGAGGAATCAACAAAGAAGTATATGCAGATTAATAAGATTATCCCTCAATTAAGGGATGTAGTTGACTATGAAGTTAATGAAAAAGAAAGAAATGCCACACTCACAGAGGATGGGGTCGCTCACATCGAAAGAATTTTGAAAATAGATAATCTTTACGATAACAACCATATTGATATAATTCATCACATCCACCAGGCCCTTAAAGCCCATACTGTATTTCAGAAGGATATAGACTACATAGTCAAGGATGGACAGGTAATAATAGTTGATGAATTCACTGGAAGGCTTATGCCCGGACGTCGTTTTTCTGACGGGCTTCACCAGGCACTGGAAGCTAAGGAAAATGTTACTGTTGCACGCGAAAGCCAGACACTTGCCTCAATAACTTTCCAGAATTATTTCCGTATGTACAATAAACTTTCGGGTATGACCGGTACTGCTGAAACGGAATCTGTTGAATTTAAAAAAATTTACGGGCTGGACGTTGCAGTAATCCCTACAAATGTCGCGATGGTGAGAAAAGATTACCCCGACAAGGTATACAAAACTGAGCGTGAAAAATTCAATGCTATAGTTGATGAAATAACTGAATACAGCAAAAAGGGGCGTCCCGTACTCGTTGGAACTATATCGATTGAAAAATCTGAAAAACTTTCGCTGGTGCTGCGGTCGAGGGGCGTTATCCACAATGTACTTAATGCCAAATACCATGAAAAAGAGGCACAAATTATCGCTGAGGCCGGAAGACCCGGTGCTGTTACTATTGCCACAAACATGGCAGGCCGTGGGACAGACATAGTACTCGGAGGAAAGAAATCCTATCTTGATGAACTTGACCATCACAAAGCAGTTCATGATACCGCCACGTGGGATGAGTTCAGGCTTCATGTAATGAAATCTAATTTTGATCACGCAGAGTCCCTGATAGAATCGATGCAGGGGCAGGACAAAAACAGGGCAACAGCAATTATCCGGGGGGGCAGGGACTGGCTTGTTCACAACGAAAAAGCGGTCAATGCCGGCGGACTTCATATTCTAGGAACTGAAAGACACGAAGCACGCAGGATCGACAACCAGCTGCGTGGACGTTCAGGCCGTCAGGGCGATTCGGGCTCTTCACGGTTCTACCTTTCACTTGAAGATGATCTTATGCGGCTGTTCGGGTCCGAGCGCATACGAAAGGTCATGGACAGGCTTGGAATGGAGGAGGGGCAGGAGATTGAAAGCACAATGGTTTCAAAAGCCATTGCAAGCGCACAAAAGCGGGTTGAGGGCCGCAACTTTGAAATAAGGAAACACCTGCTTGAATATGATGATGTAATGAACTCGCAGCGGACATTTATATACAAAGAACGGAATGACATACTGGACGGTGTGGATATTTCGGGTAAAATAAGGGATTACATATCAGAAGTGGTTGAACAGAAAATTGAAAATTTTACAATGGGCATGAGGCATCCTGAGCAGTGGGATCTTTCAGGATTGCAGTCATGGTTTAAAAAGAAATTCACAATTGATCTTGATTATTCTGAAATTAATCCTGTAGAACTGAACTATAATGATTTTCTTGATCTATTGATTGAAAGAATTAACAGGCTGTATGACGAGAAAGAGAAAAAAAACGGCCATTCTGACATGAGGATAATTGAACGGCTTATTTCTTTGCAGGTTATTGACAACAAGTGGAGGGAGCACCTTCTTACAATGGACCAGCTGAGAGACGGAATCTGGGCAATGGGTTATGGTGAAAAAAATCCTCTGGTGGAATATAAAATTGAAGGTGCAAGGCTCTTCGCTGATATGCTTGGCAACCTTAAAGAGGATATAATTGAATTTCTGCTGAAGGTTGAAGTAAGAAAGGTTGAAGAAGAGGTCCCTGTGCCGCAGAATCAGGTTCCTGCCGGAAACGAGTTCCATGCAGAAGTGGGTCAATTCGGATCCGGGGGAATACCTGCCCAGACCGCAATCGCCCGAAAGGCAAAAGAGCCTGAAAAGCCCGTGGAAGGCGGCGTCAGGAGAAAGAAAACCAGAAGAAGCAGGAGGTAGCACAATGTCAGGCGTGCTTATGAAGAGTGTTTCCGGCATACGCGGCATCGTTGGTGAAAGCTTCACTCCTGAACTTCTTGCCCAGGCCGGAGCGGCATTTGCAATGTACTGTAAACATGGTACTGTTGTTGTGGGCAGGGACTCAAGGCCTACGGGTGAAGCTCTGGCAATGAATCTGATATCGATACTTGTTTTAAACGGCTGTAATGTGATTGATCTTGGTATTGTTCCCACACCTACGGTGCAGGTTATGGTTGAGGAACTTGGTGCTGCAGGTGGAATAGTTATGTCCGCATCACATAACCCGGTGGAATGGAATGCTCTTAAGCTGATAAACGCATCGGGCAGATTCCTTAATTCAGCGGATATTGCTAAATATTTTAAGCTTATGGAAAAACCTGTATCCTATCGCAAATGGAACCGTATCGGCAGGATCGATAAAATGCTGAACGCTGCCACTGTGCATATTGACCTTGTTATGTCTGCTGTAAACGTAAATATAATAAAGAAAAAGAAATTTCATGTAGTAATAGACTCAGTGAACGGAGCAGGTTCTTTTATAACACCTGCAATGCTTGAGCTGCTTAACTGCAGGGTTACCGAAATCAACTGCACGCCTGATGGTTTATTCCCCCGTGGTGCCGAACCGCTTCCTGAAAATCTTAAACAGCTGAGCGATGCAGTTAAAAAACACGGGGCTGACATAGGTTTTGCGCAGGACCCCGATGCAGACAGGCTTGCGATTGTAGATGAAAACGGCAATCCCCTGGGTGAGGAAT
>JAAYBQ010000156.1 GCA_012730035.1 Spirochaetota bacterium | reverse complement strand
ACAACCAGCACTTTTTTTTCTTCAGCAGAATCGATCTTCAGTGAAAAAAAATCCTGAGCTTCCGGTTTAACAAAATCACATAAATTACCATGCACATTACTCCTCGCGGCATCAACCGCTTCCGGATCAATATCGCATGTTATAACAGTCTTCCCGATTAAACTTCTACTCTCTCCGGAAAGTGACTTCTTCATAAACTCGAAATGGTTTCTCCTGAAACATGGCCATTCATAAAAAGGAAAGTCCCGGTCAGCCGAAGGAATTGTACCTGAAAAAATTCCCGCAGCCTCAAAGCTGAAAGTCCCTGAACCGCACATGGGGTCAACCAGAACATCGTATCCCGAAACTCCTGCCTCCATGAGTATAAGCGCGGCAGTGGTCTCGCGGAGGGGCGCTGCAGTCACGTTCTTACCGCCGAAGCGTTTATGCAGCAGCGCCCCTGACGCATCAAGGCTTATGCTGCACCTGTCTTTGTGGTTACGGATGATCAGTGTCTGTAGTGCAGCAGGCGCGGATGAATTGAAATATTCAGGCTTCGAGTGCAACAACATACGCTCTGCGATCTTTGATGAAATTATCCCTTCAAGCTTATCCGTATGCCAGATCATCGACTTTGATGAGGTTGTGCGGAATACCGGGGTGCAGTTGCATGGCAGGTAGAGTTCCCATGGGAATCCTGCAATATCCTTTTCAAGCTGGTGGAATTGTGCGGACCTGAATGTCCCGAGTCTCATAACAATACGCGATGCACCCCTCAACGAAAGGCATGCCTTGAAAAGGTCGTCAATTTTACCGGAGAACTCAACCCCTCCTTCTATCAGTTCAGGACGGACTTTAAGACCAATTGACATCATCTCTGCTGCAAGTGTATGTTCAAACCCGGGCTGTACAATGGCAAAGTATACATGCTCTTTTGCAGATACATGAATTTTAACACGGCGCCTTAACCCGCTGTCTGAAATGGTTTCCACTACTGCTTCCTTTTCAGAAGGGCAAGGGTTTCAACATGGGGAGTCTGCGGGAACATGTCGTAAGCCTCAAAGGTTTCGATTTCCCATTCCTCAAGAGCTTTTACATCGTCCCTGAATGTGGAGGGATTGCACGACATATAAATTATTCTGTCAAGCTTCATGTTACGTATCTCTTTAATCATCTTCGGGTGCATGCCGCTCCTGGGCGGATCGAGTATAAGCGTATCGAATGAAGCACTGTTGTCCTTTACATAAGAAAGTGTATCCGCGCAGAAAAAGTTTACGTTATCAATTTTGTTGTTCTCTGCGTTTTTACGCGCTGTATCGACAGATTCCTGCACAATCTCCACCCCTGTAACTTTTTCCGCAGCTGATGAGACAAATAGAGATATGCTGCCCACTCCGGAATAGAGGTCAAGAGTCCGTCCCGAAGTCCATGACTTTATTTTACGGTACATGGCAAGAGCAACCTCGGAGTTCGACTGAAAAAAAGAATTAGGCGTTATCATGTATTCTATACCGTCAAAACTCTCGGTAATAAATCCCTTTTTCAGAGTCTGGTGAACAGGCCCGAAACTCAAATCAGCAAGCCCGTCACTCAGCAGTATTGATGATGAATCAACTCCTTCAAGAAAATCATAAAGAATAAAGCCGAAACGGTTCTCAGGCACCGAAACCACAAAGTTGGTCATCACCTGGCCGGTAAATCTTGCCTGCCTAAGAACGATATAGCGCAAATATCCGCTGTGCTGCAGGTAATCGTAATCCTCGATCCCGGAGAGCAGGTTGCGAAGCTCGATAAACTTATCGTTGCTTGCGGACTGCATTATCGCGCAGGACTGAATATCGACAACCTGCCTGTATCTGCCCTGCATGCGCAGTCCTTTTTTACCAAAGGCACAGACCATATCCATCCTGTTTCTGTAACCATAAGGAGTGCCCGGCTCAACATAATCAACAATGGTGATGCCGTCTAAAAGATTGTTCAAGTACTCCTTTTTAAGCAGCAGCTGATTCTCGTACGGGATGTGCTGAAACATGCATCCTCCGCATTCACCAAAGTGAGGGCACTCCGGATCACATCCGCCGCCGGTGTGACGATCCATCAGTTCGACAAAATATTTTCTCTTTTTCTTTTTCATTTAGACAGATTAAATTCCTCATTGTGATGATCATGAATCAGGCTTTTTTACATGAAACAAAAAATAATCCTCATCAACGTCCGCATCCACAAAGGTGATAGAGACAAAGTGTTGCCTTTATCGGGGGTTAGCCCAGGCCACATTCAAATAAAGAGAAAATATCAGGTCTAATCTTTAATAATATCCTTGCCCCATTCGACAGGGGGTGCGGTGACCGGTTAGTATAAGATTTTACAATTTGCAGTGAATCAAACATGCAGAGGCTGATAAATCAGTACTATTCCCCATCCTCCCTGATGTAGGGTGACAACATGAATCCCTGCAGAACAACAAAGATAAACATCAGCCCGAGAATGCCAAAGAGCTTAAAATTTACCCAGATATTCGTGGGAAAATGATATGCCACATAAAGGTTGATTCCCCCTACTGCTGCAAAAAAGATTATCCAGCTGTAGTTGAGCCTCTCCCAGACTTCAGAGGGGACCTGGATCTGCTTGCCGAGCATGGACTGAATAAGATTTTTTTTCCACACGATCCGCGCAGCCAGAAGTACTACTGTGAAAATCCAGTACAGGATAGTCGGTTTCCATTTGATAAAAATTTCATTATGCAGCAGGAGAGTCATTCCGCCAAAAAAGATTATAACAACCAGGCCTATGAGCATGGGCGGTTCGACCTTTTTATTCTTTATATAAGAATAACTGATTTGAAGAATACTTGCAGCAATTGCCACTACAGTAGCAAAATAGATATCTTTATATTTAAAAGCAGCAAAAAAAAGTATTATTGGAAACATCTCGAAAAGAAATTTCATACGGGCTCCTGAATCTTAATTAAGTGAATACCTTCATGGAATTATCTATAACAGACAGTTTTTACGACAAGACAAAATCTTAATTCCTGTTAAATTAATCCTTAGATAAATAAACCGGGAAAAACCTATATTAAAAAATATTTATCAATTATTTTTATGATGTATATATAAATATATTGTCATACTGAAAACCCTAATCATACAAGCCTGCAATCCTCCCGGCATATTTTTTCTGAAAAATTTATGTAAAAAAAGTGTCCCGGAGCCCCTGTAGAGGGCTATACGCCGATGAATCTCTTGACAAATAAAAAACCCTGTGCATTAAGTAAAAAAAAATATCGAGGTAACTTATAGATTACCGGCACTTAACTCAAGCGATAATACCCGCCCCTTTGAAGGCGGGTATTAGTGTATATGCCATGAACTCTATAAATTCCGGAATAATATAGCATCACGATTAATTTCAAGGAGCAAAATAATGGGCAAATCACCAGATGGCCTGGCATCCCGGGGCGCGTATATGAGGGCAGAGATAAACGGGCAGAAATACTACGGCAAACACCTTATGGTAACCGCTGTAAACTGTAACGAGAACCTGCTCGACATTCCTACTGTGTCCCGGTTTATAAAAGAGATGGTTCCTGCTATCGACATGGTACCTTACGGCGACCTGGTAATCGCAAGGTTCGGCGAAGGGATTGAAGTGGGAATTTCTGCTGTGCAGCTGATTGTAACAAGTGCAATCACAATTCACACGAACGATACGTTCCGCGACCTGTATCTTGATGTATTCAGCTGTAAATGGTTCGAAGAGGAGGTCGTTATAAAAATGATAAACGATTTCTTCGCACCCGGGGAGATTAAAGAAAACGTCATACTAAGGAGATAATAAAGATGATCGATGATCACGTTCCGGACCGGTTTTATCCGGAGTTCTATCCCCGTTTTTCATACGAGCCCACAAAGGAGCGGTTCAGCATTATAAAAACCGACGATGTGGGTGAAGGGATAATTTCACATACCACCTTTCAGCCCGGAGAGATTGTGTTCAGGTTCGCCGGAGTACTTCTGCGCGAAGTAACACTGTTCACACTTCAGCTAAAAGAGGGAAATCACCTTCACGATCCATTTTTCATGGGTAAAGTACTTCACAGTTGTGACCCGAACATGCACTGCGACATGGATACACAGACGTTCACAGCTCTGAAGGAGATTAAACCTGGCGATTTTCTCACCATGGATTACGAAACAACTGAAGAGGAACTCTTCCGTTCTTTCGAATGCAGGTGCGGTGCGCCAAATTGTAAAAAACTGATCATGGGGAAAAAATTCCGCTTACAGCATCTGCAGGAAGCATCCATACTTCAGCATGCTGTTGCGGGAACCTGACCGTCGGTTCAAAGACGATTCACTGATGATTAAAAAACGGAGCGCAGGCTCCGTTTTTTAATTCACTTTGCTAATGAATCATTAAACGAGTTTTATCATCGAAGAAGCTACAGCGACTGATAAATTTATTCTTAATAAATAGATATTTCTCACATTCGTTCCAACTGACTTGTTTTAGTCTATTTGATATAATATTTCCCCTCTTCGCAACCCACCTCACCCATGCGCTCAAGGTGCTCCAGGTGCTTAAGATCCATAATACACTCGTGCAGCCAGTATATGCTTCGGGGCTGCGGGAAGTTTCCCTTGAAGGTTATGCCGTCATCAGCGATCTCCTGCACTGTGTGTTTTCCTGCGCGAATCCGGTCAAGTATCTGTTCATCACGGCGGTAGAATTCATCAATGCCCGCCGATAATTTGGGCAGAATGTCATCCTTAATAATTGCTTTTCCATGCCCGGCAATAATAGTCTCCGGTTTCAAGTTGATCAGTTTTTTTATGGAATCGATAAAATCGTCAACGCTGCTGTCGAGCATAGCATATTGCGCCAGCACATCGGGGTGCATGTCCGCGGTAAAAATAAACCCCTCCTTCGGGAAAAGGAACCCGCAGTGGCCGTAAGTATGCCCGGGAAGGTGCACCACCTGGAACTCGACGCTGCCGGTCGAAATTTTCTGTCCATCCGTGATCTCCCCGTCAACAGGCCGTGCAGCGTATTTGACCGCCGCTAGATACAGCGGCCGCACATCCTCGACATTGAAAAGATCAAATCCGTATGCTCTCAAATACTCCTCGCCCGATGCTGCGCGTGAGTGTTCCGCAGGGTGAAGAAGTATCCTTGAACCTGGAAAAGCATTGTTGCGTGAATTGTGATCAGTGTGGCTGTGGCTGTTGACGATAAGGTCAATTTTAATTCCTTCAAGATGCACAAATTCATCATCAGTGGGGCTTGAATCTATGAGGCAGTTGATATCATCCTCAATGAGCAGGCAGTTGCAGTAAGGAAGCCTGTATTTCCCATTAGAAAGAAGTTTTATATTATCAGTAAGTTTTTCCATCTTTACAATCCCCTGCTAATAATTTTCCGGACAAGTGTCCGGAAAATTTCTGTTTTTGTCAAGCCTTATGTCAATCTTAAAGTTGTTAACAATTATTAAGGAATTTACATAAAATACTAAACGCCATATAGTCATTGACAAAATGCCGGGGTATGAAAAACTTTCATTAAAATATACACATTCCATCAATTAAAGAGACAACCATGATGACACCGGGGAACATGCCGCAGGGTATAGCCAACATTATTGAACTTGACCGCAAGCTTAGAAATGATATTGCCCAGTATTTTTTTGCACTTCAAAAAATGAATGACCCGGCGAAATCAATTGAGCTTCTCGCAGGTCACGTAGCGATAATGGTGGAGATGATAAACGAACTAAAGAAAAACGCATAGCCGCTAATTCTGAACCCGGCATAAAACAATCACTTCGTTCGGCAGGAGTATTATGTTAACAAAAATTTAATCTGTACCTCTGCTGCAATAATTCAGTTACATCCTGCCTGTTATAAAAAAAATTCAAAATTCCAAAAAAATTTTTCATCTTTTCAAAATTCGCACCGTATACCTTTCAGAAGCATCCGTATAGAGGGTAAAGGTTCAGATGAAAAAAAAATCCTGTCTTATAACGTTTCTTGTTTTACTAATTACTGCTCACTCCCCCCTTCGGGGGGGACTCCTTTTAAACGAGGTCTCTGCAGGTGGAAGCATCGACTGGATCGAATTGAAACTTACACCGGATACAGATTGCCTGGAGATCTCTCAGCTCTTTGCAACCATGTATTACGGAACAAATGAAAAAATTTCTGATTCCCCGGTAACACTCTACGGATCTGACAGGCCCGAAACTTTATGGGACGACAGGTTTGCAGTAATATATTTTTCATCTTCAGGCACATCCGACGAAACAGATAGTGCTGGAGACCTGAACAATAACTCAATTCGCGAAATTTACTGCAACAACTACGGCTTATGGAACACCGACTGCTGTGTTGCCATTGACCACGACGATGATCCTTCCAATAACGGCATCATTGACTTCATGGCTTTCAGCAACAGAGACGGTTCAATAAATTCTACAATCGCGTCATACATAAATTATGCAATTACATACCGCATGTGGAATGAATGCGCTTCAGTAAACCTGCAGGAATGCTGCTTCGATACAGGTCTTAATGGCATGAAAAGCTGGCAGACGCTGTCACGCACCGGTTCAGCTGACACAGAAAGTGTAACAGATTTTGTTCTGACTTCCTATGCAACACCTGGCCGTGAAAATATTGTATCTGCGCCAGGAGGCAGAGGCATACTCAAACCTGTAAAATCAAGGCTTGTCCACAACTACGGCAACACAACCGGAAAAATCGAGCTTCCGGTTTTCCTATACCGCAGGGCAAGTCTGCGCGTACGGATCTTCAACTCCGCGGGAATGAATGTTTATACCGGGCCACTAATAACCGATGCCTCACCCGGCTTTTTGGCCATTTCAATCTGCGAAAAGGATATCCGGGGAAGAATTTTAACCGGGCTTTATCCCGTAAGCATCGAAGCGGTTGATCTATCCGACGGAAGCACCGGATCATTACGCATAACACTCATAATGGTCCGCTGATTATGAAACTGCTTTTGATCGCTGTAGTCACGCTTTCGCTTAACGCTGCGTTTGAATCAGGGCCCGGCGACCCGGAACTGCTTTTCCCCTATATTCGCGCGGTGCAGGATACGGGCTCACCGGTCTGTGTCATAAATGCTGCAATGCTTCCGTACTGCGAAGGCTTGACCGCAACCGCCTCCGGAGCTAAACCATTTTACGGATATGGACTCGACTCTGCTTATGCCGCTGCCCAGTATGGCGGATCAATATTCGGACTGACTGGCAGGTGGAGCAGTTTTGGCGACAGCGTGTACAGGGAAAATTGTGCCGGCGCGGGGGCAGGTTTAAGGCCTTTCAGATGGCTGGGCGCGGGCGTAACCGCAGATTTTTATATGCTTTCAATACAATCCGGCAACGTTTCTTACGGCAGAACAATGTACGATTTTGGCGGGGGATTTATCCTTTCGCCGGCTGAATGGCTGCAGTCAGGATTAATGCTGAGGAACATACGTTCACTCATGGATGAAAACGATTTAATCTACGGTGAATGGAGCTGCGGACTTCTAACAAGGCCCTGCATGGGTCTCTCTTTCTCATGGAACATCACAGATAATCCGGCAGGACTGATCAACACCTTCACAGTTAACGTTAATCCCCTGAAAAATATAAGTTCAGGTTTCGGTTATTCAGTCGAAACATCATCATTTGCTCTTAACGCCGGACTACTTTGGCATCATATAGAAGTAAATTACGGCCTGCGCTTTCACCCCTATCTGGGTTACAGCCACGCTGTGAGTATAACATATTCAGGCAGAGCTGTAACCGAATCTCTTTCGTACGGCAAAATAAACCGCTTACCTGAAAGTCGGGTCGACATCCGTACTGTCACCTTTGAGCAACTTTATGCTCTGGGAATTCTGAGCGAAACTTCAGCGCGCAGGGTTATTCTATACAGAGAAAAAATAGGGCCCGTCACACGTGATGCTCTTGCGAGAGCCGGGCTCAGTCCATCGGAAATAAAAATGCTCACAGCACATGCCTTCGGTTTTGAAAAAAACACGGGAAATAATTCACGCGATGCCCTGAAAAAAAAGGCTAAAAAAAGAGATTATGTTCCCCGCAAAGTTCAGGTAAAACGCAGGTTCAGCGAAATGATTGAAGATGGGGTGCCGGCTCACCAGGCTGCATTATACAGCGACATGTGTATTTCTGACACTGACAGCTTCAGGGAGACACTTGCTGAAGATGCATCACTTGATGAAGATCAGAAAAAAATAATACGCAGGATCTGTGGAGATTGAAAACATTTAATTTTCTTTTATCCGCCGGACTGTTACCGCTTATTGTTCTGATCGCTCTTTTACCCGTACAGGCCGAAACCGAAACTGTAATTCGTGCCGGCATTACCCGTGAAATAACAGACTTTGATTCAGGTTCGACCTCAACTGTGCTGAGGGGAGGGGCGTCATTCACAATTGACGACATATACAGATTCAATCTTACCTCTATGCATAACCGCAATACTGATGAATCCACCTCGACCTGGTACATACATGGGTCACCCTGCGGAGAATCCTTTTCATTCATCCTCGGCAGCTATGCACTTCATTTTGGCTCGGGCCTTATTATGGGGAAAAAAGAATTCATTAAGCCCGACCCCTTTTCACGCAGATTCTCGTTTTCCCGGGAAAACATCTTTACAGGTTCACAGAGCGGAAATCCAGCCAGTTCGTTTTTCGGAATTGCTTCGACCATAATTTCTGGTGATGAAGATCTGAACTTGCGGCTCGCGCCATTCTGCTCAATACAACGCAGATTTATCAGCGAGGAGCAGGCTGCTAATGGTGCAGTTTCATCATCTCTGTTGACTGTAAATTTAAAAACAACTCCCGAAGGCAAATACGTTTCACCCGTTGATATCATCAACACTGGTGCCGTTGCAGACATGGCTTTCATAAAATTATTTCACATACAGGCATTCGGTTTTACAACAACATTCCGTTCTGCCTGCGATGAACGGCTGCTGTGGGAACAATCGGCGGCCTCAAATGGTACTGCCCGAGCTGTCTCCGGAGGAATATTCGCAGAGTACAGCGACAGCAGTATTTCAATTTTTGCGGAACCGGTATTCACCATAAGATCCGGTCCAGGCTGGCAGAAAGAGGGTGACTGCATTTCCTGCGGGATTACCCTGCGTAACGAAATATTCAGGACATCTCTTAGTGGTAAATTTTCGGACAGGAATTTCAAATCAATTTATGCCACCGGTGATTCAGGTCCGGAAAATCTGGTCGATTTTTCTGTTTCAATAATTCACTGGAAACATTTTAACACAGGTGTATCCTTCTACAGCGAAAGGGATCTTACGGTTAATCCGGGCAGCGATGAGCGAAGATGTTTCATAAGGGAGGATGCCGCCGCCTCGATTACGGGATTTGATTTTTTCGGAGCTGATTTAAAATTCAGCAGAAAAGTGCCCTTAAACGGCGAACGCAGTGACAGGTCTCGGCAGTTTTCTACAATTATTAATCTGACCCCGCCCGGAAATTTATACCTGCGCGCGAGGTACACAGGGCAGTTCTGTGATACAGGAGTATCATGGTTCTGGGGAGCCGAATTGAAAATGATGATATTTAACTGCTTCAGCCTTTCATGTGGATACACTGAAATTCATGCAATCAAGGATAACGCATTATATGCAGTTATAACTCCAGCTTCGGAAAACAATATGGACATAGCTCGATTTACGGGAAAGGGAAACGGCTGGTCTGCAAGGATACGATATACCGGCGACAAGAATTCATTTTTTTTCAGGTGGTGCAGGATCAGGAACGGAGGGGAGTCCAGACAGGATATGGAATCAGCCCTGGTCCTGATTTTTTAAAGATGCATATATCTCATCCGCTTTAGCGATAAGGATATCCGCATTGTTCATGCCGGGATCATCGAGTACCAGTTCAAGAAGCTCGTGCAGTATACGCCCGATCACCGGTCCCGGTTGAATGTTAAAATGTTTCATGATTACGTTCCCGTCAATATCCAGGTCGCGTACGGTTATGGCATTCTCTGCCTCTATGACACGATCGATCCTCTCCTGCAGCTTTTTTATAGGCTCGGGCAGACCTGTGCGTGTACCATTACCGATCCTGTCTGCCTCGCGCAGAATAAAAAGATCCTGTATATTCCCGACACCCACCTTGCGCATAAAACGCCTGACAGCACCGTCGCTCCAGTCATCAGTATAGTGAAACATATGGTTTATTACAAGATTATTCACGTTTTCAATGTCTGAATTGGAAAACTTAAGCCTTTTCATGATACGCCTTCCCATCCGCGCACCTATGACCTCATGATTATAAAAAGTGTAGTCACCTTCCGGTGAACCTTTTCTGGTGCTGACCTTTCCTATATCGTGTAAAAGAGCTGCAAGCCTGATGAGGGGCCTGTCGGCAGGCGCGGCATCGCAGGAATATAAACTGTGATAATAGATATCGTGCGCATGGAACCTGTTCTGCTCAACATTGTAGCATGAATCAAGTTCAGGGATCGAAAGGGCAAGAAGCCCTGACTTTCTCATGTACTCAAAACCTATCGAGGGAACGGGTGTTTCAAGAAGCTTCATCAGCTCGTCGCGCACCCTTTCGGCAGAAACCTTTGATGCGGTATCCAGTGCGCCACTTATCGCCCCGAGTGTACCAGAATCAATTTCAAAATTGAGTTTTGATGCAAACCTGCAGGCCCTGTATGTTCGAAGCCCGTCTTCACCAAACCTTTCGGAAGGCTCACCGATTGTGCGGATAACCTTTCTGCGGATATCCTCAATTCCACCAACCATGTCGATTATTTCATCACTCAGCACATCGTAAGCCATGCCGTTTATGGTAAAGTCCCTTCGCATGACATCCTCTTCAAGAGAATCTGAATAGGATACCGATTCGGGCCTCCTGCCGTCGGAATAGTTGCCGTCTGACCTGTAAGTGGTTACCTCAAACTCCATGTCATGAACAAGGACAGTCACTGTACCGTGCTTGATGCCGGTAGGTATAACCTTGCGAAAGAGCTTCATAACCTGTTCAGGCCTTGCATTTGTGGCAAAGTCATAGTCGTATATGCTGTGCCCAAGGTAGAGGTCGCGCACCCCTCCTCCAACCAGATAGCATTCGTAGCCCCTGCTATGGAATTTACCGGTAAACTCTTTCAGGGATTTATAAAGGTCGTCGGGGATTGTCAGTCTGTTTGTTCGCATATCACCATTGTCATAAAACACTTTTGAAAATCAGCCACTGAGGCACAGAGAGTTTGAAAAAATTAAATGCCTGCTGTAATAATAATGTCAGATTAGAAACGATATCACATGAGTCAATAAGGAAATTCAGGGTGCAGCGGCAGATAATTATTTTATCTGGGATCCGCCATAGGGCCTGCCTGTGACATGCCCGGATAGTTCCGATTCATGGTTATACGGTGTTCCCGGTTTGTATGTATCATACGCGGTTACAGAAAAATAATAGAGTACGGTATTCTCCAGAAACGGGTAGAGCAAAACACTCCTGCGGTCAGCATTTTTATTCTCGTTTATTATGCTGCTGTCAATTCTGACAGTGACATATTTTCCCGATGAAATACTGTTATCTATAACGCCACCGTTGACAACGGAAATAATTCCATCAACTTGCCCTGCCCGGGTTCCATAGTAGATTCTGTAGCCCATCAGGTCGCTGTCAGCGTTTTTCATCCATCTTAAAGTCACGTAGCCGTCACCGGAATCGGCCACTTCGAGTCCGAAGGGAACTGAAGGAGATACGTCTATCCAGTACCTCATACTCACTTTTTTCATCAACGGTGACAGATCACCGCCGGGCGAAACCACAAGGTGAGCCCTCCACTGGCAGTACCTGCCGCGAAGGTATTCCCCGCTCCTGTCTTTCATTGAAGAAATATTTTTCTGGCTGTTTGTCACCCTGTACCACTTGACGCCGGAATCATGCTCATCAAAAATTTTATCCGAAGTCCTGAATTCCATCCAGATAAATGTGCCATCTTTCAAAATTCCATCCCATGAAAGGTCAGAGACAGAAGTACCGTAAGCACCAAAATCAGTTACGGGCCCGGTGATAATTCCCTCCCTGTTATATGGTATTCTGCCTGAAGACTGCACCCATTTATGTTTTTTATAGGCTATATCCCTGCTTCTTTCAATCTCTTCAAGGCTTGCGTATAAAATCCTGAACTCGTCAATAAAGCCGTTGAAGTCCTTCCCAATAAAAGCCATTGGAAGTTCTGTACATTTAAAACTGCCGTCACCGTTTAAAACACCGAATGAAGCTGCCATTACACCTTCCGACGGTCTGCCTGTGCCGGTCATATAGCACACATCATCTTCCCGCCCATCAATGTGCTGAGCCAGTTTCCCAGTGATTCTATCGTAACTCACACTTAAATGATACCATGTATCGGGAGAAACCTTTCTGCCCCCGGAAAGACTGGCACTGCTTAAAATTCCCCTGTCATTTGTAAACATATTGTAGAAAGAAGTTACCGGAACACCGTTCCTTATACTTATCTCAATACCCTTTTTGCTTCCGGAAAAAAACCCGCTACGTGAAAACAGGATGCCATTACCTGCATCATTCAACCTGAACCTGAGCTCAATCATGAACGATCCCAGGTCATCGCAACTCCCCAACCACACACCATCGGAAGTATTTATTGAGATACCATGATCCCGTTTAAAAAAGGAACCACAACCTGTACCAAGGGCCTTTTCGTCCTGTATCATTACATATTCAGCAGAATAGAACGCATAACGCCCGGTATCATCCCTGTTTGCCGCCGACGCCCTGGTGTCAAAACTGATCAGCAGATCTGTCTTCAGATCAATATCATCCCTGTAACAGATATCCCTGACGGCCCATGCAGAACTGCCGTCGGGAAGCGTGGATTTTGTAATATTGCTTAGCAGTCTGTCCGGTATGCTGGTAAACTCAATAACCCCGGTCACATCCCTGGACAGGGCAAGCAGTAGCGGTATAAATAATACAAGGATATATTTTAACGGTTTACTATTCATAAATACTATATCGGCAGAAAATCAACAGTTTGATTCAATTTTTGTAATCTTAGCCACCCTTCTTTCATGCCTTCCTCCGTCAAAACCGGTCTTTAACCATGTTTCTGCGATTCTCAGTGCCAGATCGTCACCGATCACCCTTGCTCCCAGTGCAAGAACATTGGCGTTATTGTGTCGCCTGGACATATCTGCCATGAACTCATTAAAACAGAGAGCTGCTCTGACCCCCTTCACCTTGTTGGCCGCTATGGAAATTCCTATGCCGGTACCACAGATCACAATACCGGCCTCAACCTCTCCGCTGGCCACAAGTTTCCCGGCCTGTTCAGCATAGTCAGGATAATCACACGAATCCTCGTTATGGGTTCCCACATCAAAAAACTGGTGCTCACCCAAATGCTTTTTCAGTATCTCTTTAAGCCTGAATCCCGCGTGATCTGAAGCAATCGCAATTTTCATATATACCTTCCGGAGTTTTATCATTCCAAACAGTCTGCTGTTTTTAAAAAAACTGTTAATTTATACCCTTATATAATTATCTGTACACTGTTTTTTAAATTAAAAAAGGGGATGAGCAGTTTCCCGCCAGCCCCTTTGTTTACACCTTTTAAAATTACTTTCAGATTTTATTTCATGATCTCCTGCATTTTTGAAACAGCATCCATAAATTCTCTGGAACTGACATATTTCATACTCGCTTTCGTTGATGCATCAATAAATTTTTTCATGGCTTTTTCAAACTCTTCACTTTCGGCTTTAAACTTCTCATCATTATCAGGATCAAATGAAGGGTATTTCTTCTCCAGTTCTTTTCCTTTTTCAGCAAACGCTTTCATTCCTTCAGCATATGCAATAAGAGCTGATGCAGCATCCTGTGCGCTGGCTGCATTTTCAAGTTTTTCTGCGGATGACTCTGTTAATTTTGTCATGGCAGACATCATTGCCTTTGCTTCTGCTTCCGGGCTTGCTTTTGTGCATGATATCGTGAAACCGAGTACGGCAATCGCCAAAACTGCTAAGTATTTTTTCATAACACTCTCCTTTAATTTTTATATCTTTTTAAATATAATGGTGCTCCCTGTAAAATCAACCTTTTAAAATTTACCCGACAACAATGTTCACAAGCTTTCCGGGAACCACTATGACCTTTCTGATCTGCTTTCCAGACACAGCCTCAACAACCTTGTCGTTCTCCATGGCCATTTTTTCCATTTCAGCCTGTGTAATCTCTGAAGAGACCATGCACTTCGCCTTTATCTTGCCGTTTATCTGGAACACAATTTCAATCTCGTCCCTTACTGTAAGATCTTCAGAAAATTCGGGCCAACTCACCTCTGCAAGCATGCTTTTTTTACCAAATCCCGCCCAGAGCTCCTCTGCAACATGCGGCACAAATGGATACATCATTGGAATAAACTTTTCAACAACCTCTGAAAATACTTTCCGTCCATCCTGTGACTCAAGCAATGTCTCGGGCACAGCGTAGAGAGCATTTGTCAGCTCCATCATGCGCGCGATCGCAGTGTTGTACTGCATTCTTTCCTCAACATCATGCGTCACAAATTTAAGCGACCTGTGAAGATCCACCCTGAGCTTCTGCAATTCACCGTCCAGTTTCACTCCGTCAGGCGACAAACCCTCTGAATAAAGAGAGCTGTTCTTCTGCATAAATCTCCAGACCCTGCTTATAAACCTGTAGCTTCCTTCTACACCTTTGTCTGACCAGTCCAGGTCCTTTACGGGCGGTGCGGCAAAGAGCATAAAGAGGCGAACTGTGTCAGCCCCGTATTTTTTAATTATCTCGTCAGGGTCAACAACGTTCCCCTTGGACTTGCTCATCTTTGAGCCATCTTTAATAACCATTCCCTGGGTCAGCAGCTTTTTAAATGGTTCCCTTTCTTTTAAAAGTCCCAGGTCATTCAGAACCATTGAGAAAAAACGCGCATAGAGTAGATGCATAACCGCATGCTCAATTCCGCCGATATACTGATCAACGGGCATCCAGTAGCCGACCTCTTCGTCATCAAAAATTTTATCGCTCCGGGGTGAAGAGTAGCGCGCGTAGTACCATGAAGAATCGACAAATGTATCCATGGTATCGGTTTCTCGCCGGGCTGCTGCGCCGCATTCAGGACACTTAACATTTACAAATTCAGGCATACGCGTTAAAGGCGACTGTGCATCGCCCCTGAAATCAACTTCAGTGGGAAGAACAACCGGCAGGTCCTTTTCAGGCACCGGAACTGTGCCGCACTTTTCACAATAGATAACCGGAATCGGGCAGCCCCAGTAACGCTGGCGCGAAATTCCCCAGTCCCTGAGCCTGTAATTTACTGTTTTTTTACCTATACCGTTCTTCTCTGCATAGAGCGCTATCTTTTCTATGGCATCTGTGTTATTAAGACCGCTAAACTCTCCCGAGTTGACGCACACACCCCCGGCTGTATAAGCATCTGTCATATTTTCGGGTTTAAGGGGCGAATCAGGATTGTCTATTACCAGCTTCATGGGTATGCCGTATTTTTTAGCGAATGCAAAGTCGCGCGTATCATGTGCAGGCACAGCCATTATCGCTCCTGTACCGTATTCCATGAGAACAAAATTACCCACATAGAGTGAGACCTTTTCACCGTTGAAGGGATTGATAACTTTTATACCGGTATCAATACCCACCTTCTCCTTTGTGTCTGAGGTGCGGTCAACCATGGACTGGTTTTTGCATTTTTCAATAAACGCCCTGACTCCCGGGTCTTTAATCTGTTCAAGTAGCGGATGCTCCGGCGCAATTACCATGAAAGTAACACCGAAGATAGTATCGGGCCGCGTTGTAAAAATCGGGAAATCTTCGCCAGATTCAAGTTTAAAATTCACCCTGAGACCCGTTGACCTGCCGATCCAGTTTTTCTGCATGGTAATAACCTGTTCAGGCCAGGTTGCGGCGATTTCATCATGCCCCTTTAGAAGGTCATCGGCATAATCAGTAATGCGGAAGAACCACTGCTCCAGTTCCTTTTGCGTAACCTCTGAATCGCACCTCCAGCACACACCGTTTTCGGCCTGCTCATTTGCCAGAACAGTCTGGCATTCGGGGCACCAGTTAACAGAGGATACCTTTTTATAAGCAAGCCCCTTCTCCAGCATTTTAAGGAATATCCACTGGTTCCATTTATAGTATTCAGGCTTGTAGGTAGCAACCTCTCGTGTCCAGTCGTATGAAAAGCCGAGTTTCTTAAGCTGGGCCTTCATGTTTTCAATATTTTCCGAAGTCCACCTGAACGGAGGAGTATTGTTCTTTATAGCAGCATTTTCCGCAGGCAGCCCGAAAGAGTCCCAGCCCATGGGATGAAATACATTGTACCCCTTCATTCTTCTGTAACGCGCCATGATATCGCCGATTGTGTAGTTCCTGACGTGCCCCATGTGTATTCTGCCTGAGGGATAGGGGAACATTTCGAGCACATAGTACTTGGGCCTGTTTTTATCGACCCTGTTCAGGAATGTACCTTTTTCATCCCAGACCTTTTGCCATTTCTCCTCAATGGAAGCAAAATTATATTCCCTTTCACTCATTGCATATACCTCTTGTTGTGCGGATCAGTCGCGGCTTTTATGATTCGTTTTTAAGAATTTCTATTATCTCTTCGGGGGATGTGGATTTTATTATTTTTTCTTTAACGGGATCTTTTTTGAGAATGGCCATTATATTTGAAAGGAGCCTGAGGTAGTCCTTGTGCTGCTTTTCTCCGGCTATTACCAGAATGATCAGGTTTACGGGCTGGCCGTCCATGGAATCGAAGTCGATTCCCTTCCGGGAGATCCCTATGGCAAACGCCATTTCCATGACTGCATTGATTTTTGCGTGTGGAATGGCAATGCCAAAACCGATCCCCGTACTCATAATCTCCTCCCTCTCCTTGAGAGCGTTTATGAGGGATTCGATATCACTGCAGAAACTGCCTTTTTCAAAAACTCTTGCAAGCTCCTCAATAGCCTGAAACTTGTTTGCAGCATCAAGATTCTTTATGTATAGTGAATCTGTGTATTCTATTACCGGTGACACATTATTACCCCGGGAAAATATGTTTTATGTAAACATAACAATCTCTGCAAGGGGATATGTCAATAATAAATTGTCACATTAGTTCAAAGGCCCGACAGGAGTAAAAACTTATTGACTTTCAACCCTCTGTTTTGATATAATTTAAAGGTGAAAGGCCGGTCAATGGCCTGCATTATACTGCCATTCCGGAAGCAGGCGTGAAATCTGATGCTTTTTTAAAATAGATTTATGCGAACATGATGTTTGCCTGCCGGCATCAGCCACATAGCTTCTTCGGAATTACAGAGCGATACTATCATGAGTATTGTATATTTCAGACTGAAAAATAATCCCACAAGCAATGGAGCATAATATGAGAGTTGTCCACGTACTTAAAAGAGTCGAAACCATTGATAATGACATAAAGGAATTACGCAAACTCGAGAAAACCCTGACAAGGGAAAAATCATTTACGACACCAATATACATGACTATCGAAAAGCAGATCAACATAATGCTCGACGAAAGGATCAAACTGCTTAACCTGAAAATTGAAAACCCGCCCCAGAACCTGGTGGCAGAGATAGAGGGTGAAGCAAAAGAGTCATCCCCGGAACCGCTGCAGACAAGTGAGAATAAATCCGCAAAAAAATCAAAGCCTGCAGCAAAGCCCTTACCGGCAAAACCACAGCGCAAGCCCGTAATAGAGCTTCCCGACGACGATGACATCCCCATGCTCACACAGGACCAGATAGATGCACGTTTCAATGCGATCAGAAAAGAAGAGAAAACCACGGAGCCAAAATCGACCACTGCAGAGAAAGAAGAGGAATCCGGGGATGATTTCACCGATGACACATCAGTTAAACTGCTTGATGTTGCCCTTGAAAAAGGCACGTTAAACAAGAAGGTAATAGACAGGGAGAAGAAGGTTCGCTTTTTCAGGGAGAATT
>JAAYBQ010000155.1 GCA_012730035.1 Spirochaetota bacterium | reverse complement strand
GTTAAGTCCATAAACCCCCACCGGGGGTGGATGGTTAATGTTCATGAATTACTGTGAAGATTTTTCAGCCGGGGGCGTTAAGTCCAGGTTACTGCCGGTACCATGCGTAGCCGATGGATCTCCCACAAGGGGACTTCCGAAGGTCGCCTCCTCGCTGCCGTTCGTTCGGAATGACAGAAAGACACATAGACCGGTATGACAAACTCCCCCCTAATACCTCATTCCTTTAATAAGGTTCTCCAGGTTGCGGTCCATTATGGTTATAAAATCTATGCCCGCGTCAAACTCCTGCTGTGTGACATTGTGGCAGCCGTGAAGCAGCAGTATCTTCATGCCCGACTCGCCGGTAATTGCCCTGGCAACCCTTAAGTCCGAAAGCTCCTCGCAGAATATATAGCGCGCGCCCATGTTACCCGCCCTGAGTGATATTCCCGCTATGCTTCTCTGAGTTGCCGGCGGATCTGATGAATAATCCCTGTATGGAGAATACTGCTTCAGCCTGTACTTTTTTGCAAGATAGCCGAAGGTCCAGTGGCCGGAATAGAGTATGGTCCTGTTGTTATCCTTAGACAGTGTTTCCCTGTACTTGATCTCAAGCTGGTTCAGGCGTATGCGGTAGAAAGCGGCATTCGACGTGTAGTAATCCGCGTTTGCCCTGTCCCTGATGCATATACTGTTAAGTATCGCCGAGATAACCAGTGAATCGATCTCAAAATCGAGCCAGATGTGCGGGTCAATCCCGGCCGGGGGGAATTCATAATTCACACTCATTTCATCAACCGGTTTGCCGGCAGGCAGATTCATAATCCTTTTGCCGGCCAGGTCTGATGCATTTAAAATTATCATTTTTGACGTATCTATAGATTCAAGAACAGTCTTTATCCAGGGTTCAAGGCCGCTGCCGTTGTAGATAAGTATGTCGCAACCGGCTATCCTTTCAATATCGGTTTTGCCGGGTGTAAAGAGGTGCGGGTCAGTTCCGGGAGGTATTATCATAACAGCGTCGGCGTGTTCACCGCTTATATTCCTGGCGAAATCATAGTAGGGATAGATTGTTGCCCCGACCTTAAGCCTGTCGCCTGATCCGGGCCTCTGGCAGCCTGCAAGCAGCAGTACGACGGTCACATATATTATATTTTTCATCACACTCCCCCGCGAACGGGCTCTCTGGTTAACACTTTTCATTTTCCATTCTCCGGTACGGTTATCCTGAACAGCGTAGTATTCTGCCGCATAACATCTATTGTGCCGCGGTGCTGCTTTACAAGCCCTTTAACAAGCTGCAGCCCCAGGCCCGATGTCCTGCTGATATCAAAATCTCCGGGAAGACCCATTCCGTTATCCTCGACCTCGAGTATTAAATTCTGCTCATGGCTGCGCAGCCTTACCTCTATCCAGCCGCCCGGTACGCCCGGCCTTGAGTACTTGCATGCATTGGTCACAAGCTCGTTAAGCGCCAGGCCTGCAGATGTGGCCACACGAACGTCTGCCTCGACGCTGGCGCACCTGGTTGTTATTACCATGCCGCTGTTTTTTACAAGGGTAAGGTCAAGGGATTTTACTATATTCTCAAGGTATCTGTCAAGCCTGACAAGCTTTGCGTTGCCGGAAACGTAGAGCAGAGAATAGAGTTCCGCCAGGGTAAAGACCCTGTTGCGTATGCTCTCAAGGGACTTCAGCGCCGGGCTATGTTTCAGGCTGTCGCATTCTATGTTTATTATACCCGTTATTATGTTCATGGTATTTTTTACGCGGTGCTGAAGCTCCATGTACAGCGTCCTGTTCTCTTCTATGGCTGAAGCCATGGCAGCCTCGGCCTGTTTTATGTCGGTTATGTCAGTGATCACCCCCACCATACCCTCTACGCGTCCGCCCAAGCCCTCGAATACGGACTTGCTGAACATTACATCGCGATATCGTCCGAAGCTGTTCTTCATTCTGCCCTCGTAATACTGGCTGCCCTTTGTCTGGAGCAGATCACGGTCCTTTTCGTCGTATTTTTTCGCAAGCTCGTACTCGTAAAGCTGGAAGACTGTTTTTCCGCTTATCTCATGGCGATTTTTACCCGTAAGCTCCTCGAACGCACGGTTGCACCCCATGTATTTAAGTTCCGCATCCTTGTAGAATACGGGGTTTGGTATTGTTTCGATCAGTGATTCTATTTTTCTGTTAAGCCTTTCCAGTTCGTTACGCGACGCGTGCAGCTCATTCCTGCGGGCTATAAGATCCATCCCCGCGTAGTAGAGCCTGAAGGCTGTGTCTATGGACGCCAGGAGCACGGTATCACCGCTCTCCTTTACTACGTAGCCGTAAGATGATATGCTGCGGGTTTTGTCCACGATATGCTTTTCAGTGTGGTTTGACAGAAAGAGTATGGGTATATCCCTGCGGGCAAGTATAAGTTCAGCAGCCCGGGTGCCGTCCATACCCGGACCCAGGTCTATGTCCATAAGGATCAGGTCAATATCCTTGCCTGAAAAGAGGGTCTCTACCGCCTCTTCACCCGAAGCCGCGGTGACCACGCAATACCCGTTCTGCGCAAGGAACTGCGCCCGCGCAAGTGTTGTTACTGCATGGTCATCAACCAGAAGGATTGTTTTTGTATCGCTCATGCTCATCCCGGGCAGCGTATTCCTTATCTGCTGTATATTGACTGCTGATTAACAGTAATTAACTCTGCATTATTGACAGACCGGGGATTACTGCTTAATAAGAACCTGAATACTGATATCTTCTCACCAGGCCTGACCGTGCTGCTGTTAATGCGCTCATAAAGGTGCCGTCGGCCTCGTTGCCCCAAAGGCTGTTCTGTGTATAAAAAAATCAGCCTTGCTGATACTCGCGCGCATAAATACCCCGTTAAAAACTGTTAACCATGCCTGCAATGACGGGCCGCAGCCCGTCATTAACCCTGATATTAAAGATATATCAATTATATGCTAAAACATCTGTTAACAGAAATATTTTCAGTAATTATTGCTTTAAATATTTATTGGTGCGGTAAGATTCTCATAATTCCATGAACACTTTGCATAATACAATGCTCTGACCCCGCCGCCAGAGGCGGCGGGTAGGAAACTGCATCCCCTTAAGCACTTTGCATAATACAATGCTCTGACCCCGCCGCCAGAGGCGGCGGGTGGGAAGAATCATAATATTACACTAAAAAATATTTTTAAAAAACAATTACTGTTTAATAATACAAATATCCCGCATTAAACTGTCGCGACTTGCCATCGCTTTTATGTACAAAATGCGGCAAATGCCGATTTAAGATTCAGGAGAAATATTCCGATAATGAGTTACAGGTTCACAAATTTGTTGTTGACATCCTGTTAACTTTGTATAAATAAATAGTGTTCAGCCATGTCGAAACCCAGGAGCACCACGTGAAAAAGTTTTTTGCACTCTTAGTAACGATCTACATTCTCCATATAGCCTCTGCGGCAAACAGTTCTCCTGTAACAGTTATTGATGAAAATTTCAGCACCATATCAATTGGTAAAACCATTGAATACCTTGAAGACAAAGATGGCAGCCTTACTCTTGAAGACGCACAGAAGAGCGATTCATGGAAACAGAACACCGAAAAGGGGATAAACCTGGGGTTCCCGAAATCAGCCTACTGGTTCAGGTTCACTGTTGAGAACAGGCTGGCAAGCACAGAGTCATGGTACTTCGAGATATCATACCCCATGCTCGATTCACTTAAAATGTACGCGCCCGACGATAACGGAGTGTACGGCATGATCGAAACCGGCGACCACCTGCCGTTCCATAAACGCGACGTTGACAACACCGGTTTTGTTTTTCACTTTGTTGATTCGCCGGGTGTTAAAACCTGCTATTTCAGGATAAAGACAACAAGCGCCGTAAGTTTTGAACCTGTAATAATGTCGCAGCAGTCCTTTTTTAAAAAGATCAACACTGAAATACCCGTCTTCTGGATCTACTACGGGCTGATGCTTGTTATGGCGCTGTATAACTTTCTGATATTCCTTTCGACAAGGGACAGGGACTATGTGCTCTACGTGCTTTTTATTGCCGTTTACATACTTTTCCAGATGACGCTTAACGGGCACGCGTTCCAGTACCTGTGGCCGAATTCGATCTGGTGGGCAAACAACTCGCTCCCCTTCTTTATTACACTCTGTCTCTTTTTTGTGGGAGTATTTATAATAAGCGCGCTCGAAACAAGAAAACATTTCCCGGGGCTCCACAAGTTCATGCTGATACTGGTAATAATACCGGCATTTATAATCTCGGCACTGAGCCTTGTAATCAAGTATTCGATAGCCATACGTGTTGCCACCGGGTTTATAGCCATAGGCGCTGTTGCATGGTACATAGGACTCGTTTACGCGATGATAAAGGGTTCAAGGGCCGCAAGGTTCCACGTACTCGGCTTTACAGGGCTTGTGTTCGGTATTGTTCTTTATGTGCTCAAGACCTTTGACATACTGCCGCTGATGTTCCTGACTCAGTGGAGCCTTCAGATAGGTTCATCACTTGTTGTTGTGCTCCTGTCCCTGGGGCTCGCGGACAAGATCAACTTTATGCAGTTCAGCCTGAAGAAGCTTCTTGAAAAACAGAAAAAGGATGAGGAGTACATAAGGGAGAGGGCCGAAACCCTTGAGGGGATTGTGTTTACGGCAAACTCCCTGACCGAGGAGTTCCTTAAGATAAGCGATGAACTGCGCGAGATCGCGCTGATGTTCAACAAGGTCGCAATGGAGCAGGCATCTTCGAGCAGCCAGATGTCGGCAACCTTTGAAGAACTGGTCGCGGCAACGGACAGCATCTATGACGCCAACCTTAACCAGAGGGAAGAGGGTAAAAAGTCCGCCGAACTTGTGGGAACCCTTTCGGACGCACAGAAGAACATGGTCAAGGAGAGCACGCAGGTCCAGACAAACATAGGGAGCATTCTGGAATCAACGCGCGAGACCGAAAACAATATACAGATGATGACAGAAAAAATGAGCGTCATTAACAGAGGCGGCAGGGAGATTGAACAGTTTGTTTCAATGATAGACGATATATCTGACCGCATAAACCTGCTTTCGCTTAACGCGGCAATTGAGGCTGCGCGCGCGGGCGAGGCCGGCCGGGGATTCGCGGTTGTCGCGGACGAGATAGGCAAGCTGGCCCAAGCCACAAGTGACAATTCAAAACAGATAGGGAACCAGGTCTCACGGATAATAAGCGACATCGAAGAGGGTGCCAGCATAATGGGGAGCACCAGGGCTTCGACAGAGGTTGTGTTCAGCATGATAGGCACCATACAGGATAATGTTGAGTCTGTAAGTAAAATAATGGTATCACAGAATGAAGCACTCAAAATGGTAATAAGGCAGAGCTCGGTAATTGATTCCATGTCGGCTGAAATAGTCAACTCTACCACTGAACAGAAAACTTCGATGGCTGAAACAATGAAGACCGTTGAAAGGCTCTCTGAAATGGCCCAGGAGATAGCAGGCGCCAATGAAAAGATTATGAACTTTATACAGATGATAAACCAGAAGGCCAGGGACCTGCAGAGAGTGGTAAACCTTGAGTAGAACGGGACCGGTTACGCTGTTTAATCCCGTTTTTTAGTACCCGCCTTTTTAGCCCCGCGCTTTAAAAAGGGGATCACAAGCTGCGCGAGTTTAACCGCGCTTAGTCCGTAATCATCAAAAAGTTCAGAAGATGTTCCATGCACTATAAATTGGTCGGGAAACCCGGCAAGCGCGATCTTCTTTACGCAGAGTTCAGGGTCAATCTGCGAATAGATGTACTCGCCAAGCCCGCCGCTTATAAAGGCGTTTTCAAGAGTTATGAACCTGCGGCAGTCCCTTATTACTTTCCCTATACCCTTAAGGTCAAGGGGCTTTATTGAGAGCAGGTTGACCACGGTTGAGCTTATTCCGCTGCCTTTAAGAAGTTCCGACAGCTCCAGGGCATTCTGAACCATGTCTCCTGCCGCGAGTATGGCAAGATCACTACCCTTTTTGAGCACTTTGATCCTGCCGGGCACAAATTCCCTGTACGCCGATACGTCAAGCCTGGCTCCGCATGCGGTGCCCCTGGGATAGCGTATCGCAACGGGGCCGCTGTCATGCTTCCACGCGTAGTACAGGATGTCGCGCAGCTCTTCTCCGTCTGAGGGCGCGAAGAGCTTAAAGTTGGGGATGCTGCGTATCATGGAAATATCAAAGAGTCCGTGATGGGTTTCGCCATCCTCGCCCACTATGCCTGCGCGGTCCACGAGAAGACGCACGGGCAGGTTCATGAGCGCAGTGTCATGTATTAACTGGTCAAGGGCGCGCTGCACGAACGTTGAGTATATGGCGACAAAGGGCCTGGCGCCGGTTGAGGCGAGCGCAGCGGAGAATGTTACGGCGTGTTGTTCCGCGATCCCCACATCGAAGAGCCTCCGGGGAGCGACCTTTTCAAATTCCGAAAGCCCGGTACCCTCTTTCATTGCAGCAGTGACTGCCACGACCTTTTTGTCTTTCTTTGCTATGGCGGCAAGGGTCCTGCCCGCTACCGATGAGTAGCTCTCGCCCGAAGCCCTGAGGGCCCGCTCTCCGGTGCAGCGCTCAAAAGGGCCTGTGCCGTGGAATGTGCAGGGGTCAAATTCAGCCGGCCTGAAGCCCTTGCCCTTTTTTGTTATTACATGGACTATCTTTGGGCCGGAATTTATTTTTTTTACCCTGCCGAGTATATCAACAAGCCTGGGAATGTTGTGGCCGTCAACGGGGCCGAAGTACCTTATACCCAGCGTCTCGAAGAGCTGCCCCGGTATGAGGAATCCCTTTGTGGTGCTTATTATACGGTAAACTATTTTGTAGATAAAACCGCCGACAACGGGTATGGACTGCACAAACTCCATCGACTTTTTTCTGAACCTGTTGTAGAACCCGCCTGAGATCATCTCGGTAAGATAGGTCGAAATCGCGCCCACGTTCTCTGAGATGGAATGCTCGTTATCGTTAAGTATTATTATTACGTCGTTCCCTATGTGGCCTATGTGGTTGAGCGCCTCGAACGCCATACCGGCCGTGAGAGACCCGTCGCCTATTACGGCCACGACCTTGTGGTTTTTACCCGCGAGGTCACGGCCCACAGCCTCGCCCACCGCAAGTGATATGCTTGTGCTGCTGTGGCCCACGTCATAGGCATCGTACGGGGACTCGCTGCGTTTGGGAAAACCGCTGATACCCCCCTTTCTGCGTATGGCGCGAAAATCCTCCCGCCTGCCCGTTATTATCTTGTGCGCGTAGGCCTGGTGGCCCACGTCCCATATTATCTTGTCTTCGGGCGTATTGAACACATGGTGAAGGGCCAGGGTAAGTTCGACCACGCCCAGCGATGAAGCAAGGTGGCCCCCGTTAACCGATATAACATCGAGCATGTAGCCGCGCACCTCTTCGGCCAGTAGTGTCATTTCGTCTGCTGTAAGCTTTTTTAAGTCAGCGGGGCTGTTGATTTTTTCCAGTATCATGTCAGGTACACCTTAGGGTTACACTTTCAGTAATACGCCGTAAAATGTCAATTTTTTGTTTACGGAATTTTGTGATTATTTGGGGGATTAAAAAATAGAACGCTTCGCCTATTCCAGTGACAGCCCCTGAATTACAGCATATTTTTTAAAAATATACATAACGACTATGTAACGACTATGTAACGACTTTGATACGTCTTTGTAACGACTATGTAATATGACAATTAACCCTTCTGAGGCATGGACCTGACGATCCCGTGCCAGCCGAACCTGAAGTTTCTGCCGCCCCTGAATTATCTGTGCATATCGGTGTTCATCTGTGTCGAATTCTTCTGTTTATTTAAGCGTCAGGTTAATTTTTGAAGGATTTATGATTATTTATGCTGTAAGGGTTTAAGCGCCTGTGGGAGTCTTGGCGTTAGCCAAGACTCCCACAGGCTGATTTTTTTGTCAACCGGTTTCCCGAACAGGTCAGATATCTGACCTGTTCGGGAAACCTGCATATAAAGCCCCGTACTGGTAAACAGGTCTGCGGATATCCCCCTTCACGCCAGGTGTTCCAATTAAGGCACAAGCTGTAATTTAAAGGTCGCGTCCCCCTAAATTGACCTGATATATGAAATTTATTTGACACTGACCGTGTATTTTATAGTGTTAAAGTTCTTCAGTAAGCTTCACTGAAAGACTTCTGCGAATAATACGGGGTACGGCGTTCCAATGAGGAGAATCGAAACTGACATTATAGTAATCGGCGGAGGCGCTACAGGAGCGGGGATCGCCCGCGACGTATCAATGCGTGGACTTCGATGCGTTCTGATTGAGAAGAACGACCTGGCATCGGGCACAACGGGCCGCAACCACGGACTGCTCCACTCCGGCGCGAGATACGCTGTAAAGGACCTTGAATCCGCGCGTGAATGCATAAGGGAGAACCGCATACTCAAGAAAATCGCACGCCACTGCGTTGAGGATACGGGGGGCCTGTTCGTTACATTACCCGAAGATGACCCGATGTATCACAGGAACCTGATTGAAGGGTGCAGGTTCGCCGGTATAAACGCGCGGGAAATTACGGTTCGCAGGGCGCTGCAGATTGAGCCCAACCTTAACCCGGCAATACTCTCGGCGCTGCATGTGCCCGACGGAACCATAGACCCCTTCAGGCTTACTTCGGCGAACGCCCTTGACGCTTCGGAACGGGGCGCCATCATAATGACTCACACGCGCGTTAACGCGATAATCCGCAACGGGACCAGGGTCGAGGGTGTAAGCTGCATTGACAGAAAAAACGAACAGCTGGACATATACGGCAGCGTGGTTATAAACGCGTCGGGCGTGTGGGGCCAGGAGATTTGCAGCATGGCGGGGATTGAGCTTGCGATGTTCCCGTCAAAGGGTTCCATGCTTATTATTGACTACAGGATTAACGGGGTTGTGGTCAACAGGTGCAGGCCCCCTGCGGACGGGGACATTATTGTTCCCGGCGACACGGTTTCGCTGATAGGCACCACGTCCATGGAGGTGCCCTACGAGAAAATTCATGACAACAACGTTACAGACGAAGAGATAGAGGTGCTCCTTTCGGACGGAGAAAAGCTTATTCCGAACGTCTCAAGAACCAGGGCTCTGCGCGCGTACAGCGGCGTGCGTCCCCTGATCGCGGTTTCGGGCGAGAACACAGGAAGAAACATAAGCCGCGGAATTGCCCTGATTGATCATAACACGCGTGACGGCCTTGAGGGATTAATCACAATAGCGGGCGGCAAGCTTATGACCTACAGGCTTATGGCTGAAAAGGCAACGGACCTTGCGTGCAGAAAGGCCGGCGTGAGCAGAAAATGCACAACTCACAAAGTGCCGCTGCCCGGTTCAGAAAAGGGTATTAGCCGCAGAAGGCGCATTAAGGAATTCAGCGGAATACCCGATTCGGTCGTGGGTTCCACGTTCTACAGGCACGGCCAGCGCCTTCAGAGTATTATGACCAGAGAGAAGCGCAACTACAGGCTTATCTGCGAGTGCGAAATGGTTACCGAGGGTGAGATAGAGTACGCCATTAAAAACCTGAACGTAAAAGACCTTGTTGACCTCAGAAGGCGCACTCGCATCGGCATGGGGCCGTGCCAGGGCGAACTCTGCGCGTACAGGGGGTCGGGCCTGCTGCAGGAGTACGGAGGTGCCTCGCCCGAAGAATCGGTCGAGCTGCTCCAGGACTTCCTCGAAGAGCGCTGGAAGGGTGTAAGGCCGGTGCTCTGGGGCGACGGCCTGAGGGAGTCGGAGTTCACCTACTGGATTTACCAGGGGCTGTTCGGCATATCAAGGCCTGTTAAAATTAAAAAGAAAAGGACTGATTAAAGTGAAATATGATGCGCTTATTATAGGGGGCGGACTCGCGGGCCTTACGTGCGGAATAAGGTGCGCCGCCGCGGGACTGCGGACAGCCATACTCTCGGGTGGAATGAACTCGCTTCACTTTTCATCGGGATCGGTTGACCTTGCGGGTTACGATGATGAAGGGGAACTGGTTAAGAAGCCCTTTGAACAGGTAAAAAAAATATGCCGCGCGCGAAAGGACCACCCTTACGCTAAGGCGGGCCTGCCGGCTGTAAAGAAGGCCATGGAATTCTTTATTGAGACAACCTCGAACGCCGGCCTTACCATGAACCATAACGGCGACATGAACCACTTTCACATAACAGGGCTGGGCACACTTAAGCCCGCCTACCTTTCGCAGGAGAGCGTATTCGGTCCCCGCGGACTTGAAATTGTCAACTCGGGCGGAAAGATCGCGGTGATGAACTTCAGCGGGTTCCGCGACTACTACCCTGAACAGACCGTGGCATATTTAAAGAAAAACCGCATATTCGCTGACAGGGATATAGTGCTTGGCGAAATCTCTCTACCCTGGTACATGAACACGCAGAAGAACATGCACGAGTTCAGGTCAACGGACCTTGCAAGAATTTTTGAGACAGAAAAATACCTGCCCCGCATAGCAGAGGAGATCCGCAAGGGCGCTGGTGATGCCACGGCTGTTTCACTCCCGGCATTTTTAGGCATAAAGAACTACAGGGCAATCCGCAAGCGCCTTGAAGAGCTGACCGGAAAATTTATATACGAGATACCTACCCTGCCGCCGTCAATACTGGGGCTGCGCATTGACCAGGCGCTCAAGGATTCATTTATAGGCTACGGCGGGGAATTTATCGCGGGCGAACGCGCAGAGTCCGGGCCCGTTGATTCGGGACTGCTGGAGCATATTAACACGCGCAATTCGGGGATTGAACCGGTCAGCGCGAAGTATTACGTTCTGGCCACTGGAAGTTTTTTCAGCGGCGGACTTACCTCAAATTCACAGAGGATTATGGAACCGGTATTCAACTTTAAAGTTGATGCCGACAGCAAAAGGAGTAAATGGTACAGCTGGTTCTTCTTTGACGCGAAGAGTCACCCCTTTCTTTCGTACGGTGTCCGCACTGATAAAAATTTCAACCCGGTAAATGAAAAGGGTAACACCGTGAAAAATGTTTTCTGCGCGGGCGCGGTGCTTTCGGGCTACGACCCGGTACGCGAGGGCTGCGGGGGCGGAGTGGCCATTTCATCGGGATTCGCCTGCGCCGGAAAAATAATCGGGGAACTTAAAAAATGATTAAACTTGAAAACATAAGTTTTGACCACTGCATCAAGTGCACAATCTGCACCATATACTGCCCCGTTGCCCAGGCTACCCACCTCTTTCCCGGGCCCAAGCAGTCGGGCCCCGACGCTGAACGCCTTCGGATCAAGAACCCGGAACTGGTGGACGCGTCGCTAAAGTACTGCACCAACTGCAAGCGCTGCGAAATAGCATGCCCGTCGGACGTAAAGATCGCCGAGATAATTCAGAACGCCAAGTGGAACTACCTGAAGATAAACCGGTTCAGGCCGCGCGACTGGTTCATGAGCCGTACCGATTTTGTGGGAAGCATTGCCACGCGACTGAGCCTGGTTACAAACTTTGTGCTGAAACTTCGCGTGGTGCGCGTGTTTATGTACCTGCTGCTGCGGATCCCCTACAGGCGCACCTTTCCAAACTACGAGAGTTCAGCCTTCGAAAATATTTTCAGAAAAAAGATTGCACCGTCGCAGAAGGATTACGAAAAACGCGTGGTCTATTTTCACGGCTGCTTTGTAAACTACAACGACCATTCCGTGGGAAAAGACTTTGTAAAGGTAATGAACGCCATGAATTACGGCGTTGATATTATGAAAGAAAAATGCTGCGGCGTTCCCCTAATCGCGAACGGCTACATTGAAAAGGCCCGCAAAAACGCCGTGTACAATATAGATTCACTGCAGAGAGCAGAGCAGGGTAAACGCATAGTCACCACTTCATCAAGCTGCGCCTTCGCGCTTAAGTATGAATATTCAAGTTTTCTGGAACTGGATAACTCCGGGATCATTGAAAGGACTGATCATTCCACAAGGTTCATCAGCGAGGAGTTCAGTATTGGAAACGTGCCGAAAATGAAACGGCTGGGCATTCGGGCCGCGTATCATTCCCCCTGCCACCTTGAGCGTATGGGTGGAGTGATGCACACCCTCAATGTACTGAAGATGATACCAGGGCTGGATCTTGTTGTCCTTAACTCTGAGTGCTGCGGCATAGCCGGTACCTACGGTTTCAAGAACGAGAACTACGCCATTTCACAGAGTGTGGGGAGCAGGCTGTTCGAAATGATTGAAGACGCCCACCCCGAGTTTGTTATAACCGACTGCGAAACATGCAAAATGCAGATCGAGATGAATACAAACTACAAGGTGCTTCACCCTGTAACGGTAGTTGCCATGGCGCTGAAAGAGAGATAAAATAACAATTCACCACGGAGTCACGGAGCACGCGGAGAAAGTATTTTTAAAAAGTTCCGGATCAACACTGATAAAAATTTATGTTTTCATTATTCACAGTATTATTTAAATTACAGATCAGCATCTTATGCATTTTTTATCCCGGTGCCATTTGTTTCTCTGCGGGAAAATCATGTTAAGTATAGTTTGAAATTACGGAGCATCAAATGAAATCGCACACAACATACCTTACATTCAACACAAAGACCCGCAGGGATTACGTAAACATAACGTCACGCATCGAAGAGGAGCTCGCCAGGAGCGGAATAAAAGAAGGGCTATGCCTTGTGAACGCCATGCATATTACGGCGAGCGTTTTTATTAATGACAACGAGCGCGGGCTTATGCAGGACTTTGACGATTTTCTTGAAAAGCTTGCGCCCCATGAACCTGTAAGCGCGTACAGGCACAACAACACCGGCGAGGATAACGGGGACGCGCACATAAAGCGAAGCGTCATGGGACGGGAGGTTGTGGTCGCGGTTACGGGCGGCAGGCTGGACTTCGGGCCGTGGGAGCAGATATTCTACGGCGAGTTCGACGGCCGCAGGCCGAAGCGTGTTCTTGTAAAGATTATAGGTGAATAGCTGATGCAGCTTGTGGACTGTCACTGTCACCTTGAGAGCCCGGAACTGCTGGGCAACATCGACCAGGTGATCGCGCTGGCCGCGGGGGCAGGAATTGTTAAACTGATAACTTCATCGGTAACGGTTGAGCAATGGAGTGTATCACGCTCGCTGCGGGAAAGATTTGAACAGGTTGAATACAGCGCAGGCGTGCACCCCTGGTACGTGACCGGGAAGGACCTGCAGGTAGCTGAGTTACTGCAGGCTGAATCGAAGCGGGGCATGATCGCCGTGGGCGAGATCGGCCTGGACCGGAAAATAGAAACGCCTCACTTTGACCTGCAGAAAAGTGTGTTTGAAAAACAGATGCAGTTTGCCGTGGACTGCAACCTCCCGGTTATTATTCACTGCCGCGGCGCGTTCAATGAACTGGTTGAGTGCCTGAACAGGACCGGTGTGCCGCGCCGTGGAGGAATAGTTCATGCCTTTTCAGGCAGCGTCGAGATTGCCGAGACGCTTTTGCGCAGGGGACTCTCATTCTCGATGGGTGGAACACTGACATACCGCAACAGCAGAAAGAGGAGCGACGTCCTGAAAAGAATTTACCCGGAACACTTTCTCCTTGAGACCGACAGCCCGGACATTCCCCCCGCAGGAACGGAAAAGCCGAACATGCCGCACAACATACTGCTTTTTCTTGCGGCGGCATCGGAAATACTGGGTGTAAGCGAAGAGAGAGTTGCCGCAAGTACAAGTGAAAACGCATCGCGCATATTCGGCCCGGGCTTATGATCGATTTATCGCGCAGCAGAATACTTACGGGTGAAGACGGTCTTGCAAAACTCGCGGAGTCCACGGTAGCGCTGTTCGGGCTGGGTGGAGTCGGCGGTTACGCCGCTGAAGCGATAGTACGTTCAGGCGTCGGGAGGATCATAATCTGCGACTACGACGTTGTGGCGGAGTCCAACATAAACAGGCAGATACTTGCGCTGAAGCAGGATATGGGCCGCCTTAAGGTTGACGTTGCCGCTGACAGGTACATGCAGATCAACCCTGAACTGGAAATCATAAAAATAACCGAACGACTTACACCTGAAAATATACCATCAATAATACCCCGTGACATAGAAAACCTCTACGCCATAGACGCCATAGACGAGATCGCGCCAAAGACCGCACTTATAGCCGAGCTGCACGCCCGGGGCATAAACTTCGCGGTATCCATGGGCGCCGGGAGCAGGCTTGACCCGATGCAGGTAAAATGCGGCGACATATCGGCAACCACGCACTGCCCCCTTGCGCGCGTTATACGCAGAAAACTTAAAGACCTGGGGATTGAACGCGGCGTGCGATGCGTCTATTCTACCGAAAACCTGAACAGGGTGGAGGAACCTGAAAGCGGGCGCGGAAAGCGCACGCAGGGGAGCATATCCTTTATGCCCGGAATATTCGGCCTGACCCTGGCCGGAATAATAATTAATGACATAATTTTTCATTAACTATTCCTGAAAACATTTATTAGTTCAATACGATAGTTTTAATTCCCACCGCCGCCTTTGGCGGCGGAGGGAATAGAGCATTTTTTACTACAAAATAGTTAAGAAATTAACACTGAAAAATTTTTGCATTTTTGTCTCCGGAATCGTAATAAGAAACAGAGTATGCTTGACACTACCGGCATGCGGTGTAAATTAATGGAGAAAAACCGTTGACAGCAACGGCATTCATAACAGGTTACACGACAATCATCAAATGAACCCTAAAGATACAATCTTCAACACTACAGGCGACATTACGCCATTTGAGTTCAACGAAACAGTTGCAAGCGTGTTCGATGACATGATCTCAAGGTCGGTTCCGAACTACAGGGAGGTTCTTACCCAGCAGGCAAGGCTCGCTGAAAAATTCTACCAGCCCGGTACGACCATTTACGACCTGGGATGTTCCAACGGCAACTTCGCGCTTACCCTTATACAGCGCATGAAGCAGAAGCCCTTTACCATGACAGCCGTTGACAATTCCGCGCCCATGATTGACCTGTTCAAAAAAAGAATCTCAGGCTTCGATTCACACAGCGGCATAACACCCGTACTCTCGGACATACGCGGGATCAGTATGACCGGTGCATCGGTAATAGTTGCCAACCTGACCCTTCAGTTCATACCGGCAGCCGACAGGGACTCACTGGTAAAGAGTATATACAACGCGCTGCTTCCCGGCGGAATTTTTCTGCTTACTGAAAAAACCGTAAACATAGACGCCGATTTTTCCAAACTTCAGCAGGAGTTCTACTACATGTTCAAGGAGGAGAACGGATACTCCCTGCTCGAGATAAACAGAAAGCGGGAGGCTCTGGAGAACGTACTTGTGCCCGAAACAGTTGAGGCTCATATAAAACGCCTGCGCGCCGCCGGGTTCAGCGCCATCGAGATATACCACAAGTGGTTCCATTTTACATCGTTCATCTGCAGGAAGGATTAATGAACGGGCAGCATGACCTATTAATAAGTTACGGATACAAAGCGAATGAGGCGGATGAACTTATCGCGGTCTGCAGCGCAAAACACGATTACATAACACGATCCGATTCCAAGGGAATAAAACTTACCGCAACAGCAGCGCCGTTCATGAAACTGAAGGCCGCGCACACTGACTTTACCGCTGACTCAGTAGTGATCGGCAGCGGCGATGAACTTGACGGCAGCACGCAAAACTCTCTGCGCGCCGCGCTCATGCAGATGTGGCCATGGCGCAAGGGGCCCTTTACCATTTTCGGCATGGATATTGACGCGGAGTGGCGATCAAATTTAAAGTGGGACCGGGTTATACCGCATATTACGCCGCTGGAACATCGCCACGTCCTTGACATAGGTTCAAGTTCAGGCTACTATATGTTCCGCATGGTTCCGCACAGGCCGGCAGTGGTCATAGGCGTTGAGCCATACATAAACTTCTACTGCCAGTTTAACCTGCTCAAGCGCATGGCCGGGGTAGAGAACATTTACACGCTGCCGCTCAGGCTTGAGGAACTCCCGGTTTCAGGTAAAAAGTTCAATACCATATTCTGCATGGGGATCCTTTACCACAGAAGGTCCCCCATAGACTTTTTAAAGCAGATAAAGAACATGCTCTCCGGCAAGGGTGAACTTATACTGGAGACAATGATACTGGAGGGCGAAGGGCACTTTACGCTGACTCCCGTTGACCGCTACGCCATGATGCAGAATGTCTATTTTATACCAACAGTGCCGGTACTGCTATCGTGGCTTAAAACCGCAGGTTTTGCGCACGCGCGTTGCGTTGATGTAACCCCCACCACGTCCCATGAACAGAGGAGGACGCAATGGGTCAACACCGAGTCGCTGGCGGACTTTCTTGACCCATGCGATAACAGAAAGACCATTGAAGGCTACCAGGCTCCGGTACGGGCTGTGGTTGTGGCAAATAACTAACTTCAGTTCGCCGGCTTCCACTCCACACCGTTATCTTCGGTCACCTTGTCAGGAACCTTATCTATTACCTCTTCAGCATCCCACGTATAAGTCGCATGGCCGTTTTTATTTTTATCATTCAGCGTGCATGTTCTGTACTTGTCCCCATCGGCATTGGGCATATAGGCGTTCTTCTCACTGTGGTAGTAGCTGTCAATAGCCGTAATGTACCTTGTTCCGTCCGCCCATATCTTGATCCCCTTGCTCTCGCACTTGCCTTCATTGAACTGGCCAATAAACCTTGACCCGTCCACGTAGTACCACACACCGTCGCCGTGAATCTTGTCGTTCCTGAAACCGCCGACATACTTATCGCCCGAGGGGAGTATTAACGAACCCTGGTTCGATTTTTTGTCATACTCAAAGTATCCAATATATTTCGCGCCGAACCACCTGGACTTTCTGCCCCAGGTATATTCGCCAAAACCATGTTTTTTTCCGTTAAGCCATTCGCCGGTATAGGTGTCACCGTCACCCGACGAAGCCGATTTCTCCTCCACGAAATCTCCGCTTGCCCAGCTGCCGTAAACCCTGCTCACAAGGTTGCCCTTTGCATCATAAGTGAACAGGGTACCATTGCCGTGCATGCGCCCGTCCCTGAACTGGCCTGTATATTTCGATACAAGGTTTCCATTTTTATCATAAACAAAAAGAGTGCCCTCTCCGGATGGCACACCGTCAACCACCTGACCCAGGTACTTGGAAACCAGCTTCCCGTCTTTGTCATACACAAAGAGCACACCCTCGCCTGTCATTTTATCATCGGTGAACGTCCCCAGATATTTTTTAATCAGAACACCCTTTTCATCGTAAACAAAAAGCGACCCCTGGCCGTGACGCCTGCCTCCCCTGAAATCGCCGGTATATTTTGACCGAAGCTTTCCGTTATCGTCATATTCAGATAATGTTCCCTCGCCATCCTTTTCGCCGTTTTTGAATGACCCTTCGTACCTGCTTATAACCCGGCCCTTTGAATTATATTCAACAAGAACTCCCTTACCCTCGAACTTACCGTTTTTAAATGTGCCTGTATATTCGGACTTAATCTTTCCATCTTTGTCGTAGACTACAAGTTTGCCCTCACCCTCAGGCTGGCCGTTTTTAAAATTACCGGTATATTTAGAAAGAACCTTTCCGTCCTTGCTATATGTAATCAGCACACCTTTACCGTTCGGTTTTCCGTCAACAACCTCCCCGGTGTATTCCGAAATCTTTTTGCCGTTTTCATCGTATGTTATTATGGTGGCGTTGCCGTATATCTTTCCGTTCCGGTATTCGCCCGTAATCGTGCTTACCAGTTTACCATTGCTGTCATAATTTGAAATGGTCACCTTTCCACTGGGACGCCCCTCGAAAAAATTACCCTCGGTCTTTTTTACAAGCTTTCCGTTTTCATCGTATTCGTACAGAACACCCGCACCGTCGGGCATACCGTTCCTGAAATTGCCGGTATACCTGCTCTCGATCTTTCCATTGCTGCCGTATTTTGTCAGTTCACCCGCACCTTCAGGTTTGTTATCTTTAAATCCGCCCGTGTACGAGCTGACCATGTTCCCTTTCGAATCAAATGTCACAAGTGTCCCCTTATCGTATTTATCATACGAACCATCCTTCATGGTACCTGTGAATCTGCTGGTCACTTTACCGCTCCTGTCGTAGTTGGTAACCTTTACCTCCCCCTTTGTTTTACCGTTCTCAAATTCACCCTCGACAGTAGAAACCAGGTTACCGTTATTGTCATATATCGAAAGTTTGCCTTTACCATGGGGCTTCCCGTCTTTAATATCGCCCTCGTATTTATAATTGCCCGCCTTCAGCACACCCCTTGATGAGCCCGATTTGACTGCCGTGTCCTCAGACTTTTTATCATCAGATTTAAAGTCCACGGGCTGCCGTTCCTCAACAACCTGTTCGCCGGTATTTTCAGTTTTTTTAACCTGCTTCTTTGTGGTTTCGCAGGCAGCTGCCGCGATCAGGGTGATCAGAATGAGTGCATAAAAAATATTTTTCATTATTCTACCTGTTAAATAGGATTAATTTACATCTCGGAAGATTGGAACTATCTATAATAGCGCAATTACTCCCTGTCAATAATTATTTGGGCATTCGCGCAACCAGGCAGCGCAGAAAAGACCGCGCCCGCGTTAAAAAAAAATTACGGGAAGATCACCTTTTTTTATTTGTTAATTTAATTCAGTTATTTTCCGATACTATGAAAAATAATATATAATTTAACTACGGCTAAACAAAGGTTAACAGATGCGTAAATTACGATATGCCCTGATAATAATTCTCTCCACTTCAGTTTTTTCAGGAATACTTATTTCCAGAGAAAAGGAATACCTTACCCTTGACGTCGATAAAATCACACGTTACAGGGAGAACCGTATAGTATTCCAGAGGATTGAACGCCCCGACGTGCAGTCCCAGGACAACTCGGTCGAGATACTCCTTGTTATAAAAGACAACAAATCATACTTCATGAGCGACGGTTTCGACAAGATCGATGAAGTAAAGATGAAAAAGATAGTAATGGATGCCGAGAACAAGTACATAGACAACAATGATTTCTGGCTTAACAAGATAAACGGCAAACCCGACTATATACGTATTATCTACAGGCGGGGCGACCTTCTCAGAAATACCAACGAGGAATTTGTTTCGAGCAACTTCGGACAGTTTTACAAAACAGTAAGGGACGGATTTATAAAAGTTCATGTTGAAAAATTCAGGACACTCTTGAAGAACCGGGGCGAATCGGGACTTCACGTAACCAAGAAGCAGATATCAATGACCGTTAATCCTGAAAACTCCAATGATGTTAAACAGAAGTTCTTCATATCAGCAACGGGCAAGTCCGGTGACGAAGTGGTCTACTACTGCGAGGATGCCGATGGTGACGGAATAACCGAAACCTTCATGGCATACAGAAAGGACGGCTTCGACTGGGGAGTGGGCTCGGGACCGAACATACTTATGATATACGGCAACACCGACAAGGATATCGAGACGCTTATCGGGAAGCTCGTCAACGAAGCCGAAAACGGCACGGTTGAAGAGGAGAAAAAAATGTTCCAGGAGTTCCCGCAGGAAGGGGACATACTGAAGATGATTGAAGACATCACGCCCATGGACAGGTTTTACGAATAAACAGGCAGCGCATAGAATACAGAATAAGGCCCCGGCATACCCGGGGCTTTTTTATCTTAGAGTTTACCAAAACAAGGCAGTACAATTTTTTTCTAATACAATTCAGAATTAATTCCTTAATGTTTTGTAAAAAAATTCTCTATTCCCTCCGCCGCCTAAGGCGGCGGAGGGAATTAAAACGGTCTTATTGCGTTAATAAATATTTTTAGCAATAATTACTTAATAAAATTCAAGCCTGGTTAAAATTATACCGATATTAATAATGTTATTGTGTAATGAATTGAAAATAAATTATTTAAGGAGTATGTATGGCAACTGCTAAACAACTGGCTAACAGCCTCACAAAGAAAAAATCAAAAGTAGCAAAGCTTCAGAAGGAAGTTAAAGCTGAAACAGCATCAATAGCCAAACTTACAAGCGAACTTGCTGCAGCAAAGAAAAAAGAAGCGGCTGCAAAAGCTGCAAAACCAAAAGCTAAAGCAAAACCAAAAGCCAAAGCTAAAGCTAAAGCGAAGAAGTAAAACCTGCTGCAGCGGTATAAAAAAAGAGGGGAACCCCCTCTTTTTTTATTTCATCTTTACTTCATCAACCTGCCGTGCAGCCCCGATTTCAGAGCATCCGTAAAATCAGACCGATTTTGTCACCTGCAGGTTCAGGTTTTCAGCCACCTGCCCCAGTTCCTCAACAGCCACAGAAAGGTCACTGGAAACAGAAGTGTTCGACTGTATCAGTGAATTTATTTCCGAGATTTTATCGGCAATAGCGCGCAGAACCTTCTCCTGTTCACCGGTGTCGTCCTTGATATCTATGGATCGTTTTTTCAGGTCATCAATTTTAACTTCAATCTCGTTCTTTATCTGCTCCTGGTTGTTTATGTGCACAAATATTTCTCCGGACTTTGACTCAAGTGTATTTATGGTGCTGAATATCTGTTTTATAAGCCTTATAATTACCTCAATATTCTGGCTCCCCTCCTCTGCGCCTGTAACGTTTGAACTGATCAGCTGGTTTATCTCCTTCAGGCTGGTCATCGATTTTTCAGAGAGCTTGTTAACCTCGTCTGCGACAACAGCAAAGCCCTTACCCTGGTCCCCTGCCCTTGCCGCCTCAATTGCCGCGTTAAGGGCAAGCAGCTGTATCTTGTCAAAAAGGTCCTCAAGTATCTCCATTATGGACGAAAGCCTGGAGGTACTCTCTATAAGATCCCTGGAATTCCTGTCTATGTTGGCTACCGCTGCCTCACCCGCACGCGCCAGGTCGACCACCGAAACGAATGCTGAACGAACATCGGCCGATCCCTTTTTCAGTTCATCGGTTTCTGAAGCAAGTTTTCTTATCGCTTCGGCCAGCGCCATTACCGAGGAATACTGCTCCTGTATGTTATTTGCAGTACCGGCAACGCTGCGCGCAGTCTGCGCTGTTGATACGTTGATTTCAGCCGTAGACTGCGCCTGGTCATTCAGGTTTTTCGAAAAATTCTGCGTCTTTGAAAAAAGGTTCTCTGCAAATGATGAAAGTTTTCGCGCGCTCTCAAGAATAACTCCATGAAGTTTTTTCATCTCATTCATCTGTGAATCATTCTTCGCCTTCTCCTCGTTGGTCAGGCTTATGGAATTCTGCATCATGGTTATCGAGAGCAGGCTTATTATATACGCCAGAATAAGGCCGGCAAGGCTGTCGATCAGTCCCACCTTGATCACTGTTTTTATTACATTATCCTGAGTTGTGCTGTGAAGCATAAAGTATATTACATCAGATGCGACAAAGGCTGACATAACGACCGTGGATATAAACTTTGAAGAAAAAGCTGCTGCATATATCAGTACCACAAACATAAAATAGACCATTGTATTATAGGCAACCAGGGGCTCCTTCCTGAAAAATCCCAGTACAACGACAACAGAACAGACTATGACCATCACATGGGCGGCAATCTGCGCCCTTCCCCTTCTCAGAAGAACAAGCACAATGGCCGATGTTATTGTTGCACCAAGAGCAGATTCAAAAAAATCTTTGGCCCGCTCCACGCTTACAGTAAGAGAAATAATTGTTGCCCCGTTAAGTGCAATGCCGATGGCAATGGCAAAGAGCATCACAAGCCCGGCCTTTTTTCTTGTCAGATAATCCATACCCTCATAGGGCTTTAAGAAATACCTGGACACTGGATTAGACATGAACTTACCTCACCTGTATTAAAACTATCCCGGCCACGGATGGTGAAAATTATTCATTTCAGGCCGGGAACGGAATGGAAATAACTTCTTATTTTGTGTTTACTATTCACATTATGCCGGGAAATCAAGCACTTCATAAAAGCATAATACAAAAATAATAATTTGTTCAATAAAACCCTCTTTTAAACTCTGTTTTATTCAAAAAAAAACAGCCATCTTTCCGCATCATTCCTTAATCTGAATCAGGGTAAATTCCTGAACTATTTTGCCAAAAAAACTGCCCTGTTCCCACGCCCCTTTAGCGCACGGATACACAACCACGGCCGGTCTCACCGTATCGCCCGCAGCCTCTGCGCAGCCCCCGGGCCCGGGTATCATTTAAGGCAACAGGTGCGTGTTATTTACTTTACAAAAAAAGATGCAGGCCATAACCTATCAAGGGTAGAGCGGATTATTCATTTCACAGCGGGGCCTGACTATGAAAACATATATCTTCAGAAGCATCTTGACTGAACATGTTGAACGGGTTATACCCGGTACTGTCTTTTCACGCATGGAACTTGAATTCAAGGAATCAACATCTGCGCAGCATAAACTTGAACTCTCCTTAAAGGATCTGCTCACTGACCGCGCCTGGCGCAGCAGCCTCTTTATATCCCTGCTTGTATGCGCAGGTGTTTTCGGATTAACCTGGGGGCTCATGGTCATAACGCTGAAGGGCGCACTCCAGGGGGACCGGGGTACGCTTATAAAGGCATCCTACGCTGCAGTGTCAATTGCAGTCTGCGCCATACTATGGTTTGTACTGACCGTTAAGATCGGACTGTCGAATAAAAAACGTGATGCAGTAGAAAAAGAGAGGGGCAAGGGCAACTGGCGCCTGGTGGACGAAAAGGACTGGGATAAATTTATACGCATGATCAATGCAGCAAAAAAACAGAGGGAGGAACTCTACAGCTCCCCCCCTTCAGACCGGGACAAAACGCGCCCCTAGTCCCTGGTAAACAGGTCGCGGGTAAAGACCTTATCCTTTACATCCTCAAGGTCAGGATGCATCCTGTTAGCCACTATGACATCCGAAATCTTCTTAAATTCATCAAGCGATTTAATATTCCTCGAATGAAAAAAACTGTCAGCCTTAAGCGCGGGCTCATAAAGGACACACTCTATCCCCTT